>CAIRDU010000530.1 GCA_903877395.1 uncultured Planctomycetaceae bacterium | reverse complement strand
TTACTCTCGCCCCTTGAGCGGCCGCGCCCCTGACAGCACTCCCGACACGCTATTGAACTACTTTCCCAAGAACTTTCTTTTTTTTGTGGACGAGTCGCACGTGACGGTACCGCAGGTGCGGGGCATGTACGCCGGCGACCGAAGCCGCAAGCTCACGCTGGTCGAGCACGGCTTTCGGCTGCCCAGCGCCCTCGATAATCGGCCACTCAAATTTGACGAGTGGGAGCTGAAGTTGGATCAGACGATTCATGTGTCGGCAACGCCTGGTCCGTGGGAGTTGGGCCGCACCGGCGGCGAGGTGGTGGAACAGGTGATCCGCCCCACGGGCCTGCTGGACCCAGTCATCGAAGTGGTGCCTGCCAAGCAGCAAGTGCTGCACCTAACAGGGGAAATAGCCAAGACGGTCGCGGCAGGCCATCGCGTGCTTGTCACCACACTCACAAAAAAGCTCGCAGAAGATCTCTCCCGTTATTTCCAGGAGCGAAAAATACGGTGTTGCTGGCTGCACAGCGAACTCAACGCTTTTGAACGAGTCGATCTGTTGAAGCAGTTGCGCGAAGGAAAGCTGGATGTGCTGATCGGCGTCAACTTGCTGCGAGAGGGGCTCGACCTACCGGAAGTGGCGCTGGTGGCGATCATGGATGCCGATAAGGAAGGCTTCCTGCGGAGCGAGACATCACTCATGCAGACAATCGGTCGATCGGCTCGCAATGTTGATGCTCGCGTGATTCTCTATGCCGACAGTATCACAGAATCAATGGGCAGAGCGATCAGCGAAACGCAGCGACGCCGAGAACTCCAGCAGGTCTACAACACCCGCCACGGCATCATGCCCGAAACCATCCGCAAGGAAATTCGTGCGGGTATCGAGTCGGAAGCTACCTCGCGATCCATTGCTTTTTCAGCCGTCGGACACAAAGACCAATCCCAGCAGCAGTCGGCCCAACTGCTCGAGCAACTTGAGGCTGACATGATGCAGGCGGCAGCCGAACTGGATTTTGAGCAAGCCGCGGCGATCCGTGACCAGATTGCCACTCTGCGAGGGGAAAGTGGTCGGCCCAGCCACCTCAAGAAGGGAAAGCGGGGCCGCATGAGTGGCGGCTCCTCCGGACGAATCCCGCGTCCAAATCGCTGAAGGGCCAGAGGGGCTTGGCCATTATGAAGCATTCGGCGACTCCAACCGCCCACGCAGATGTGCGTGCATGACTCGGTTTTCTCTCTGGATGACCAGTTCGTGCGTTTCGATCTAACCGAACCATGGGTAGCACACGGGGTAGCACACGGGGTAGCACACGCCTGCTCGACTGACTGCTAGGATACGGAAATGGAACGCTCCCCTGACCCAGCAATCGGATCTCGCGACCTGCCGCCAGCGGAGTCGCTGTGGCAGGCAATCTGCGAGACTGTCAGCGGCTTCATTTTAATCGTGAATCGCGAGAGAGAGATTAAGTACTGCAACCGAGTCGCAGCAGGTCGGTCTCTGAATGATGTTTTGAACCATAGCCTGCTCGACTTCACCACTCCAGAGTCGGCCGCAAAGGTGGATCACATCTTGAAGGACGTCTTTGCCGACGGTGCAATTCATTCGCTCGAAACGTCTGGGAAGCGACTGTCGGGGGAAATCAGCCATTTTTTAATTCACGTGGGCCCCATTATTGTGGATGGCCGGATCGATGGGGCGATCATCTGCGTCGATGACATCCTGGCGCTCAAAAAGTCTGAGGCTTTGCTACAGCACGAACGGCTGGTGCTGAAACACTTACTCGACATTCAGGAACGGGAGCGGCAGCTCGTCTCCTATGAGATTCACGACGGTCTTTCACAATATCTGGCCGGGGCGATGATGCACCTGCAGGCATTCGAGCATGCCTCGAGCACGCAGCCAACCAACCGTAATCTCACCGATGCCCTGCGGTTACTCCGTGCGGCTGTGGATGAATCCCGCCGGCTCATCACTGGCCTTCGGCCTCCAGCCCTCGATGAACTGGGGATTATTGATGCCACAGAGTCTCTTGTTGTGGATGCCCGTACGGATGTTCCACGAGTTACCTTCAGCCACTCGCTTGGCCTCGGCCGCCTCCCCCCGTACGTGGAGACAACGATCTTTCGTATTGTGCAGGAATCGCTCTCCAACGCGCGCAAGCACGCGAAGGCTCAATCGATTGATGTCTCGATCGACTCGGTCGATGAGTTGCACGTGCGTATCACGATAAAAGACGACGGCATCGGCTTTAACCCGACGCATGTGCCCGAAGAACGCTTCGGCTTGGAGGGCATCCGACAGCGGTCACGCTTGCTGGGCGGCGAAGCATCCATCGTGAGCGAGCCGGGAACTGGCACGCTCATCCAAGTGACCCTGCCTCTTGCCATGCACTTGCATGGATCATCATGAGCGAGCAATAGCCTTTTTTCTTCGGCCTTTTGACACCTGACGCTTTACGCAACTTTTCGCAGCACGTCGCGGCCGGCGTCAATCGATCGACCCAATCGCCGACGACCGTTCACCGCTGGCAAATCGGATTCAAGCAGCGCCGGCTCCTTCCGCACGGTCAGCCGATCTCGCAGGGATTGCGCCAAGGCCGGGCCAAAATCTTCCTCACGTGTTCGCGTGCCAATATCTTCGACCGCGTCAGCCATCCCGAGTACAACGGCCTGCCGAACCCCCTCGCGCAACCACTGAAAAAAAATCATACCAGCTCTCCTTGGAAAATCGTCGCTGTCGGAACGCCTTAACCGTTGGGCTCTATCGCCTTCAAGCTGTATCGGCTCCGTCACTTCACCGAATCAATAACACGCTTGACGCGAACAGCGCTCGGCTTTTGGGCAACTGTTGACCTCTCCACAGCGGCTGACTTCTGGGCAGGCTGTGCGGCCACCGGTTGCTCCGCGAGCCTTCCCACACACACAAGGCACATATCATCGCTGCGGTTCTGTCCTGCGGCGTGCCGCTCCACATCCCCCAGAATGCGACGGCCGATCCCCTCCGCCGTCTTCTCGACAGCGTTGGCAGGATCGGCAAGCACCCTCAGCAGCCGTGCAAGGCCGTACGGGTGGTTTTCGTGATCCATCGCCTCGCTAATGCCGTCGGTGTAAAAGACAAGTATCGTTCCGGGTGGAACCTCCACATCCAGCGGCGTATACCGATATTCCGAATCGACTCCCAACGGCAGGCCTGCCTCGTCGGCACCAATGGCCTCCACGTAGCCAGCAGCATCCCTCACAAAAACAGGGGGATGTCCGGCAGTAACCAGTGTGATGCGATGCGATACAGGATCCAACACCGCCACAATGAGCGTTGCGAAGCAATCGTCCCAGCCGCTGCGACAAAAGCTCTCGTTGATTCGCGACACAGCCTCTGCGACATCGTGCTCGCTGGCAAGACAGTATCGCACATCGGCCGAGAGCGCTGCCATCACCAGCGCCGCCGAAACTCCCTTACCAGATACGTCGGCCAGCACCACAGCGATGCGCCCGTTGGGCAACGGCACATAGGCGAAGAAATCGCCGCCGATTTGATGGGCCGGTTCATAGAAATCAAACACCTCATAGCCCACGATCTCGGGTGGCTTTGCTGGCAGAAGCCCCTGCTGCACGCGGTGTGCTAGTTCAAGATCCCTTTTGAGTTGTTCTTGGCCGATTCGGTCATCGTAGGCGAGTGCCTGCTCGATGGCGTGGGCCACCTGCCCAGCCACTCCAGCGAGCACTTCTAGGTCGTTTTGAACAAATGCACCGCCAGCATCGCGAGAATCGATGTGAATGACCCCCAGCACGCTGCCGTCACTGCCGATAAACGGCACCAGCATCACGGCCCTGATCCGACAGTCGATGACGCTATCGCTGGCCTTAAACCTGCTGTCAGCCCCTGCATCCGCCGAAAGGATTGCTCGCCGCGACTGCACCACTTTGTTGATCAGCGAAAGGCTCAAGCGGAGCGGACCGGGTTCAGGCACTCCGTTGACCTTGCGTGCGCGAAGCAAAAATCGCTTCGACTTGGAATCCGCCAGCAGCACAAATCCTCGCTCTGCCTGAGGAAAAATAGCGAACAAACCATCCAGTAACCGTGGCAGCACTTCGTCGAGCGAGAGCAATGCACCGATTGCACGACCTAAATCCCGCGCAGCCCGCCCCTTTGCAGTGACATGTACCTCCGGCCCCTCGTGCCCCGCCGGCCCAACGATATCAACCTGCGATACGATCACCGAATCGCCGTTGTCTGAATCAATAATATCATCCAGCAAAACGTGTGGCTGCAACGCGCCCTTCGGCGACACCGTTTCATCGCCAAGAGCCACTCGGCTGGAACGTGCTGAACTCTGCGACAAAAAGAGCATTCGCTGATCACAGATCAGCACCTCGTCTCCCTCCGCGAGTCGCTGCCTGCCGGTGACC
>CAIRDU010000529.1 GCA_903877395.1 uncultured Planctomycetaceae bacterium | reverse complement strand
TATATTCTTATCACATGATTTAAGATACGATATCATGTCTTCAACACTTTTAAGTCTTCTTTTAAATGTTGTTATTCCTATGCTAAACATATACTTTATTCCACAAGTTTATATAAGAAAGAGTTGATGTTCTCGACCTCAAGGATAGCCCGGTCAATGGCACTTCCGCAACCATCGCCCGGCTGATAAGCGTTTCGTGATTTGCGGAACCGTGCCGCTCTTCGTCTGCCCATCCGCGCCCTCCGGCATCCCGTCCGACTATGGCGCCGGGTATACGGCGATCGGCTACCCGCCGGACACCCCGCTCGTGCTGCCGAGGACGGACTACGCGCCGCTGCGGGGGCTGCATCCGAGCCTCGCCGCCTGCGTCGGGCTGCCGGCCGACTTTACGCACAACGCGATGCTCGGCACGACCGACTACGTGAACAAGCGGACCGTTGACCGTCCTGTCCTTCCTTCTATGAGGGCTTGTTGGACCGATCACCTTGGCTGCCGGTGGATCGCCTGACGCGACGCCCTCGGGCTCTCTCGCGGCCCGTCAGCCCGTTCGTCGTTCAGTCGTCGCTGAGCGTGTCGGCCTGGCGGTGGATCACGCAGAGGACGGCGATTTTTTGCGGGTGAGGTTCTTCAACTGCATCGTCAACCACTGCTTATCCTTCTGCGATTTTGTACGCGGCCGCCTGACCTGCCCCCCTTATAGCGGCACCACTTCCAGAGAGAGAATCTCAGCCATCGGCAACGGCCGGCCCGGAGTAGCCGCCCTTCGCTGGCACTCGCCACTTCACCGGGAGGCCCGTCGCGGGGATCGCCTGCACGACGCCGGCCTTACGCCAGACGCCGTCGCGCCGCGGCCCTATTCACTGCGGCCAGCCGTCGCCGCGCACAGGGTAAGAACTGCCACCGCGAATTGGCGGGCGAGTGAACGGAAGTGTTGGTGGCGAATAAACATCATTCAGCCGGCGGTGTGATAGTGGCCCGTTCGAGCCAGGCGGAAAAATCCTGCAGCGTCGATTCGCCGGCCGCCAAGGCGATGGTCTGGATGACGGCATCACGCTCGCTGCCATTGAACCGAATGCCGTTTGCCTCCAGGAATAGGGCGGCAGCCAAGAAGCCACTCCGTTTGTTGCCATCGATAAACGGATGATTTTTGATGATGCCGTGCGCGTAGGCGGCCGCCAGATCAAAGAGGGACGGTTTCTCATAAACAAACGAGGTGTTGCGGTCTGGCCAATGCCGAGAGCAGCAACCCCTTGTCGCGGACGCCGGAGCCGCCACCGAAACGCGCGAGCAGTTTATCGTGGAAGGAGAGGCAGTCTTCCTCCGTCACCCACACCGGCTCGTTCATTTTGCGAGTTCGTTCAAGGCGTTGGGATACCGCTGGATCAGATCGTCAGCGATAGCCGCCTTTTCACCAAAACGAGGCCGCTGTGCCGACAGGCGGACCGAACCTTCAGCGGCTTCCGTGAGGTAGAGGTGATCCCCCTCCTTGACGTTCAATAACGCCAAGGTCTCCGTCGGGATGATTACGCCCAACGAGTTGCCGACACGCCGAATTTTGAGGTCGAGAGTCATGCTGAAACTATAGTGGAAACGCCATTCGATTTCAAGAAAAAGCTAACGCCGGCAGGGGGCTGCTCAACTGCGCGTTGCCGCGGTGAAAAGGCTAGAGAAGTTGGCTGCGCATCCCGATGCGGCCTCCCAAAACGACAGAGTCCTTTGGCCTTTGTCCCTTAAGCCCTTTGACGCTTGCGTGCGATGAGTGCAGCTAAAGAGGGGCCGTTGTCTTTGCTTAGTCTTCCTTCCGCTTTAGAGCGGGAGCAAGGCTCGCGATTTGTTTTGAGGGTTAGGTGCGAACTGTGGCACGATTGATCCGACAGCCTGTTGTGCTGGTGAAGTGGTACAAGATGGTCTCATGGATCGTCGATCGCGTAGATCACTTCCCGAAACGCTCGTTTTATAGGGGCAGCACGACCCGAGAATAAGCGACTTTCCCGAACGGAAAACACGCTTATTCTCGGGTGCCGATAACCCCGCTTTTCTGAGGCTTTTCGATGTTTTTTGCGGGCAACGCATCGACTGGCGCGGCGCATTAGGTGGGCAAGAGCTGCGAGGCCGTTAGCAATGCCCTCGTTGTGCATCGCGCAGCCAGACGGCCGCCCGCTCGGATTGATGGCCAGAGTCGGCACAAGCCGACCGTGCCTTTCGTGGCCAAGTACAAAACAATCG
>CAIRDU010000528.1 GCA_903877395.1 uncultured Planctomycetaceae bacterium | reverse complement strand
TGTTTGGCTACGCATGCAACGAAACACCGGAACTCATGCCGCTGCCGATCGCGTTGGCTCACCGCATATTAAACCGGCTCACCGAAGCTAGGCAGAAGAAAGAAGTGGATTGGCTGCGTCCAGACTCAAAGAGCCAAGTCACGATCGAATACGACGGCAATCGCCCTGTCCGCGTCGACACCGTAGTTGTTTCCACGCAGCATGCCCCGCATGCCACCAACGAGCAGATTCACGACTTCGTCGTCACAAAAATCGTGAAGCCGCTCCTGCCTAGTGACTTGGATACCAGCAATGTCACGTACCACATCAATCCCACCGGTCGGTTTGTGGTGGGTGGCCCGCACGGTGATTGCGGCCTCACCGGACGCAAGATCATCGTGGACACATACGGTGGCTGGGGCCGCCACGGTGGCGGCGCTTTTTCCGGGAAGGATCCAACCAAAGTCGATCGCAGTGCCGCATACATGGCTAGGCACGTAGCCAAAAATATCGTGGCTGCGGGGCTGGCCGATCGCTGCGAGCTGCAGTTGGCCTACGCCATCGGCGTCAGCGAGCCGGTGAGCGTGCATGTTGACACAGAGGGAACCGGGAAGATCGACGATCAGCGGCTCTGCGAACTGGTTCGTGAGTTTTTTCCGCTGACTCCGCGAGGCATTATCGACTACCTCGACCTACGTCGACCGATCTACAGACGCACTGCCGCTGGCGGCCACTTCGGCCGGGACGGCTTCACTTGGGAGCAAACCGACCGCGCCCGTGCTCTGGCAGAAGCGGCCGGTGCAGCTGTTGCGGTGGGCTGAGGCCGGTATGGATTCGCACGGATTTCCAGATGGACAGGAGTCCGAGCGATGGCTGGATTCCGCTGCGCCGGCGTTTGCTGGCGTAGTCTCTGCGCAGACAGACGGCTCTATCGAGCAGGCTTTTGTTGCTGCTGCCGGTGCGAGTGCTGGCGTAACGTCGCTGGCGTGCGGCACCGTGCTCTGCATGCGTCGGGTATCGGGCGCCATGATGCCAGCCCCCGAACCGGTTGGTCTGCTTGCTGCATGCGCTCTCGGCGTGGCGGCAGTGGGTGTGGGCATGATTCTGGTCAGTGATGGGGCGGCGGCCCGCGTGGGCCATGGCATCCGCTGGGGGATTGCCGCTCGCATTGGCCTTCTACTGGGATTGGTTGCGATCGCTGTGCCTCCTGCGGCTGCATCGGGAATTGATATGGCTGCGTGTGCTGCAGCGGTGCTTGGCTCGGCCGCGATGATCCTCAGGCCACTTGTGTCGCCCATCCTAGCTGCGCGTGTGCAATGGCCGATCCACCGCCAGAGGCGCCGTTTCGAGGTGGGCCTTTCCGCCAGTGGGGAGCAGAGAGCAATCGATCCAGCTACGCGGGTGGTACACGCACCAGCAGGATTGCCGGCCCCCTGCCCAGGCCACCTGCTCCAACGGTTTGAACGGTATCAACTGCCCGATGCCGACTGCCTGCGTGGCACGATCCATCTGGCCGTGCCAGTTGGGGTTCGCACCGCATATGGCCACGTTGGATTTTGTCCGCCGTTTGCTGAGATGCCTACTGTGGAAGTGACCACAGACTACGATCACGTGGAGGCGATCGTGTCGGCTGCGGAGGTGTTGCCTTGGGGCGTGCGGGTTGAGTGCCGACTGGATGAACCGGCCGAAGAGGCATTTGAAATTCCCATCAACCTGTCGGTGCGAGCGACCGCAGTGTTTGCGCTATCGTCTATGCAGGGCTCGGTGCAATCTCCCGTGCTTGACGCTGCGGCCGGCCTGTTGCCCGTGCTCGGCCACCCTCAGGCTCAACCGTAACTCTGGAGTACCCGCCGATGGCCCGCTGGCCTGAACACATCTGGACGACGCTGTTCACCTACG
>CAIRDU010000527.1 GCA_903877395.1 uncultured Planctomycetaceae bacterium | reverse complement strand
ATCAGATGACACGAAGCCAGATGAGAAGAAGCCAGATGCGGTTGAGGTGGAGCCACTGGACAAGGTCACAGACAAGATTCGCGAGCAGTTGGCACGCGAGGGGGCCAATGCAAAAATCGACGCTGTCTTCACGGCCGTTGCTGGTGATTTGACGCGATACGCAGAAGACTACGCACTGTGGCAGGCGCGGCGGGAAGGGGGCATGTCGCCGCCCAAGCCCCCGGACTTTGACGCCATTGCAAAGATGCAAGGCTTGGAGGCAGGCCGATCGGAGTTGACCCCTGCAGACAAGGCCTTTGCGGGCGGAGGCATTGGCGGCAGCTTTGAATTTGTGCCCGATGCGGGCAGTCGGTTTGGCATCCGTCAGCAGCGTTGGCTCGAAATGATGTTCGGTCCCAGCACAACGTCGTTGCGGCCGGTGACCTCTCGGGATGCCCCTGGCAACCGCTATCTGTCGTGGAAGACGGAAGACCAACCGGAGTTTACGCCCTCATTTGAAACTGCCCGCGAGAACGTCGAGTTTTCATGGCGGATTGTTGAAGGGCGTGGCATTGCTCGCAAGAAGGCAGAGGATCTGGCTGCCAAGGCCGGGGCGCAAAAGCAGTCGCTTGAAGCAACCGTGGTTGGCTTGGGAGACCTAATGCCAGGCGGCTGGCAAGACCTGAAGGTCGTGCAGGTAGGCCCTTTCGCGTGGCTGTCTCAAACCGGTGCGGCTTCCTCAGGTGCGCCACCTGTGATCTCGCAGCCGGCAGGGCTTGCTATGCCAGGCAAAGAATTCATGAGAGCGGTATTTGATCTTGAGCCCGAGCAGACCGCCGTGGCGTTCAACGAGCCTCGCACCGTCTGTTATTGCATCCGTCTGGTATCGCTTGAACCAGCCGCGTCAGAATTGCGAGAGCGGTTTATAGCTGGACGGAGCGATCAGCAACGCATAGCAATGGTGGCGCAGGGGGAGTTTTCTGAAGTGTTTGGCCGTTGGATTGAAGGACTCGAAGAGCGCTACAAGCTCACGTGGGCCCGCCAGCCTCGTGCGATGGATCGCTAGTCTCGGTGCGTGCCGCAGCGTCACTTTCTTGTCGCGAACTGAGCCAAGCGTTCGATTAGCGGCGTGGCTTCAGCACAATCGTAGCCAGCGGCGGGAGTGCCAGCGACAGGCAGTTCTCACGGCCGTGGTGTGACTCGGGCAGCGTATGTATCGCACCGGCATTGCCGAAGTTGCCGCCGCCGTACCACGCCGAATCGCTGTTAAAGACCTCTTCGTAGACACCCGGCTGTGGCACGCCCACACGGTACACATCGCGTGGCACCGGTGTGAAGTTGCAGCAGACGATGAGGAAGTCTTCGGGGTTGGTCGCTCGACGGATAAAAATGAGCACACTGTCTTGCCAGTTGTGGCAATCCACCCACTCGAAGCCACGGGCTTCAAAATCGAGTTCGTGGAGCGCCGGTTCTCGCCGCACCAAGGCGTTGATGTCGGCCAGAGCTTTTGAGAGTCCCTTGTGGTTGTCCCACTGCAGCAGATGCCACTGCAAGCTTTCGTCCACATTCCATTCCTGCCACTGTCCAAATTCGCCACCCATAAAGAGGAGTTTCTTGCCGGGGTGGCACCACATGTAGGTGTAGAGCAGACGAAGGTTTGCAAACTTTTGCCACAGATCACCCGGCATCTGATCGATGAGCGATCCCTTGCCGTGTACAACTTCATCGTGTGAGAGCGGCAGTACAAAGTTTTCGTGGAAGGCGTATATGAGGCTGAAGGTGAGCTCGTCGTGGTGGTATTTGCGGTGGATCGGATCGTGCCGCATGTATCGCAGCGTGTCGTTCATCCACCCCATGTTCCACTTGAGGCTGAAGCCGAGGCCGCCCGTGTACGTCGGTCGCGATACCCCGGCCCACGCGGTCGATTCTTCCGCGATCGTGAGCACACCTGGATGGTGGTGGTGAACCTGCACGTTGAATTGCTTGACGAATTCGATCGCCTCCAGATTCTCGCGTCCGCCGAAGCAGTTGGGCTCCCACTCGCCCTCTTTGCGGCTGTAGTCGAGGTAGAGCATCGACGCCACGGCATCCACTCGCAGGCCGTCGATGTGATAGCGGTCGAGCCAAAAAAGCGCGCTTGAGATGAGGTAGTTGGCGACTTCATTGCGGCCATAATTAAAGATCAGCGTCCCCCAGTCTGGGTGCTCGCCCTTGCGAGGATCGCTGTGCTCGTAGAGGGCTGTACCGTCGAACAGTCGCAAGCCGTGGTCGTCACGGGGGAAATGGGCTGGCACCCAGTCGATGATCACTCCAATCCCGGCGCGGTGCAGGCTATCGATGAGCGACATCAGATCTTGCGGAGAGCCAAACCGGCTGGTGGCCGCAAAAAGTCCGATGGTTTGATAGCCCCAGCTTGCCGAAAACGGATGCTCCGTTGGGGGCAGGAATTCCACGTGCGTAAAGCCCATCTGGGTGCAGTACGGCACCAGATCTTGCTCGATCTCAGCATAGGTAAGCCATCGCTGGGGGTCGTCGCCGGGCCGACGCCAACTTCCCAGATGCACCTCGTACATATTCAGCGGTGCCGAGAGACTATTTCGCGAGTCGCGAGTCGCCATCCACTCGCCGTCGGTCCAACGATGGCTGTTGAGATCGATAACCCGCGATGCTGTGCGAGGTGGCACCTCCGCGCCAAAGCCATAGGGGTCGGCACGGTCGCTTGCGGTGCCGTTGGCATGCACCCGATATTTGTAGGTAGTGCCGACGCCCACGCCCGGAACAAACAACTCCCAGATGCCCGACGGAATGCGCCTGTGCATCTGGTGGGTGCGGCCATCCCAGCCGTTGAAGTCGCCGACGACACTTACGCTGGAGGCGTTGGGGGCCCAGACAGCGAAGTTGACGCCGTTGATGCCATCGATTGAATAGAGTTGGCTGCCGAGCTTCTCATAGCTCTTCCAGTGGCGGCCTTCGCCCAGGAGATGTAAGTCGTAGTCGGTTAGCATGGTAGAAAAAGAGTAAGGGTCGTGGAGGTCTCGCCTGCCCTCGGACGGTTCATCCACGCGAAACATATAGTGTGGAGGATGACCCACCGACACACTGTCTTGGGCCTGCGTGGGTGGAGAGGTAATAATCGTTTCGTAGAGGCCCGCGCGATGCGTTCGACGCATGGGCTGGCTGGCCGGCATACCGGATGCATCGGTGTGTACGAGCCATGCCCGTTGGGCCTTTGGGAGAAAGGCACGAATGCGTTTTGTGCATGGGTCGCCTGTCTGGCCGGAGGAGAGGCTGTGGGGGCCAAGCAACCGGCCCGGCTCCCCGTGCTGCCCAGCCAACAGAGCCGACCACTCTGCCAGATCGCTGGCTGACTCAACGCGTAAACCGCTGTGGGGTTGTGGCGACACAAATCCGTTCCGGGCAGGGGAGCTCTCAGGAGAGAGTATCGACCGGAGCGGCTGGTGGGATGGAGCGGAATCATCGTGCCACATGGTATCGTTCTGGTCAGGATTGTGCCGCTTCGATGATTTATGTGACGGTTGTAACGGCTGGAAGATGGGCCAGAGGCCACGGAGGCAGCGTCGATGGAATTCGAGCGATTTTCGCCCGTAGAGCGTCTGATTCAGATCAACGGCCGCCCCGTGAGTGTCTGGCGGCCTCCCGATATGGAGGCGTTGATCGATCTGACGGCCTTTGAGGCCGATGAGCGTATTCCCTATTGGGCAGACGTCTGGGAGTCGGCCATCGTGCTGGCCGAGGAACTCGGCGGGATGGATGGGGGCGGGCTGTCG
Organism: uncultured Planctomycetaceae bacterium; assembly: GCA_903877395.1. Taxonomy (GTDB): domain Bacteria; phylum Planctomycetota; class Planctomycetia; order Pirellulales; family UBA1268; genus BAIKAL-G1-2R. Next base: position 11,611 of record CAIRDU010000527.1, on the reverse strand, counting down.
CTTCTGGAATTGGGCTGCGGTCTTGGGTTGCCGTCCCTAGTGGCGGCTCGGGCTGGCTTTGCCGTCACGGCCAGTGATTACGAGACGTCCGCGCTTGCGGGCGTGCAATTTAACGCGCAGAAAAATAGCCTTCCGTCACTGGTTACTCGCGTCCTCGACTGGCGAAATATGCCAGCGGATCTGAATCGTTTTGACCGCGTTGTCGCTGCTGATGTGCTTTATGAAACGCACCACCCCGCGGCGCTCGCAGGCGCAATCGCTCGCACACTTGCTGATGGCGGAGTGGCGATGGTGGCAGACCCATGCCGAGCCAAGGCGGCTGGCTTTGAGGCAGCCTGTCGGGCGGTGGGATTGGGCGTGGTGAAGACAAAGGCCCGCCGGCCGCGAGGTGCGACCAGCGGGCCTCATGTTGAGATCTACCGACTGACGATCCCGAGTTGACGTTCCGAGAAGAACGCCTAAGCGAGTGGCAAAGCCAGCCTCAGGCAACCAGACGCATCTCGGGCACTTCCCCTGTGATGCCGATGACAAATTCCTCGAAGATTTTTACATCGAGTGCCGATGCGCTATCTGCCTCTGGATGAAACTGCGTGCCGATGGCCACCCAGCCTTCCACGGCGCTTTCGATCGCCTCGATCACTCCGTCTGGTGCGCGGGCTGTGATTTTGAAGCTGGCGGCCACATCGTCGATGGCCATGTGGTGCATGCTGTTGACGCGGATTTCGCCTTCGCCGTAGACACGCTCCATGGCGGAACCGCGTTCCACGATCAAGGCATGGCGGTGCGACGTATCGATCAGGTCTTTGTGCGGCAGGGCCTTGGGGAGATCTTCGGGGATGTGCAGAAAGAGCGTGCCTCCCTCAGTGATATTGAGCAATTGCATGCCACTGCCAATAGCCAGCACTGTCATGTGGCGGCGGCAGATATGCTTGACGAGCATGCGATCAAAATCCTCCCGTCGGGCATCCATCGGCCGCACGGATGGGTGAGGCATATAGCCGTCGCGTCTGGGGTCGAGATCAGCACCCCCGACGAGCACCACGCCATCCAGCAAGTCCAGCAAACGAACGATATCGTCCTCATCGGCCAATGGGGGAAGGATCACCGGAATGCCGCCCGAGGCAGTGATTCCGTCGTAATATCCGGCGGCGACAAACGAGAGCGCCGCATGTTCCTTGCGGGTGGACCGGTAATCCGTGTTGATGCCGATGAGGGGTTTGGCAGCCATTGAGATCCTTCTCCTTACGTGTGATGTCGGATTTTCATCCGACCGATTCCAACACGAGGTGGTCGTGGTGACCCCCGGAGCATCCGCACGGATCACCCGACCGCTGCGTGGCCCTCAGGATTCGAAGTTCATCCTGAATGAGCTTTGCCAGCGGGCGGCTGCCATTCGGGCACCGGGCCAAGCACCCCTCCTTGGGTGCCCGGGCCAATTCCGTGTTTGAGCCGTTGTTACTTGCCAAAGGCACTGCACTTTTCGCAATGCCGTTGGCTGCAACGAGGCCGAACGTAGCGGCCGAAACATCAATAGCAAGCAAATGTTCGGATTTAGTGGTCGCCAGTCGCTGGCCCCACCACATACAGTGCTAGCACTGTCCGGTGCTAGCACCGGACAGGGAGGAACCATCGCTATGAGAGGGGCTTGGGGCCAGGTCCACCGATTCAAGCGGCCGTGGGCAGTTCATTCTCAATCGTAGGGGACTTTCGTGTTTCGTTTCACGCCATCCTTGTTGGCGGTTTGGTACACCCGATTTTCCTGGAGCGTGTATTCAGTGGGCCAAACTGGCAATTGGCACGGCAGAAGTCTCCTCGCTGGGGCGAGGAGACGCCCAAGGCTCTTCGAACTTCCGACGACCCTCATCGCCTCGGTTGCTGAGTTCTGCAGGCAGTCGCTGCGATTCGGCGGGATGCGGTCTACGAAGTTGCCCAGCCGTTGCCATAAAGCTATCCTCGAGCATCCATCAGGAGAAATTCCAAGGAATCACATAGGACTATTGCTATGCTGTTGCCTCTGCAAGCGGGTTGTCGCCACGCTTTGTTTATCGCGGCACTCTTCGCCCTTGTTCTCCCGCCGGCCTGCCACGCTGTGGATGATGCGACCAGCGAATCGCTACCGTTCATTTTTAACGGCAAGGACTTCACAGGCTGGAAGATTCCTTCGGAACCGTATTGGACGATCGACTCTGGCACGATCATCGGGCAGAGCGATGCCGACAAGAAAACCTCGATGCTCTACACAGAAAAATCATACGGCGACGTGGTCTTTGAAACAGAGGTTCGGTTTCGCGGCGAGATCGACAGCGGCATTGTTGTCAGGAAGCCGGAACTCCAAGTGCAGATCGGCGTGTCGCGAAGCCTGCAGCGAGACATGACCTGCTCTTTTTACACGAACAAGTATCCTGAAGAGGCACAGGCCAAACGGGCTTCCGAAGTGTTCAAGCTCAACGATTGGAACCGGATTCGCGTTGAAGCCAAGGGGAACACGTTTACGGTCTGGCTCAACGGAGAGAAGGTTGCTCGTTATACGAGTGATGCATACAACGATGCCGCGCCAATCGGCCTACAGATTCACGCAGGAGTGTTGATGAAAGTCGAGTTTCGCGGCTTGCGCGCCCTGGCACTCTGAGTGTTGAGCGGCGATGGCTTGAGATGGTAGTTGATCGCCGCGTACGATATGCCTTGAGCCTGCCATCTTTGCTGTGGGTTGCAGGTATTTCACCGATCATGAGACAGAGGGTATGCCCACTTCGGCGATTAGGCTGTGATCCAGACGGCGTCTTGGAAACTGCGGAGCCAGGTGAGTTGACGTTTGGCCAGTTGCCGCGTGCGCTGCTGCGTTCGACGGATGGCCTCTGGCAGAGTGATGCGGCCCGCAAGCAGGTCGAGCGATTCTGCGTAACCGGCACCCTGCCGTGCAGTCAATCCTATGCTGCCCGGAAGAGCCGCTGCGGACTGCACCTCTTCGACTAAACCACGAGAAAACATTTCCGTCACACGTTGCTCGATGCGTGCGACCAGCAACCGCCGCGACATATCCAGAATCATCATCTGGGTGGCGAACACAGGATGGGGTTTGGGGGCGAACGATTCACTGAGCGTTCGGCCAGTGGTCTGTGCCACTTCTAATGCCCGCACAATACGCCTGGTGTCGTTGGGATGGAGCCTCGCAGCCGTCCTAGGGTCGATCGTAGCGAGTTTTGCGTGGAGCGCCAGCGGGCTCGAACGTGCTGCCTCAGCCAGAAACTCGCGGCGTAATTCTGGGTCGCCCTCGGGCAGCAGGGCGAGGCCGTCCCGCACGCTCCGCAGGTAGAGCGGCGTACCCCCCACAAAGAGTATTTTGTTGCCACGCAATCGGATCGCATCAACAGCACGGCCAGCATCGACCAGCCAGCGAGCCACGCTGTAGGATTCGCTGGGATCCACAACATCGATCACGTGGTGCGGCACACGGGCCTGTTCTTGTAGCGTGGGCTTGGCCGTGCCAATATCGAGGCCCCGGTAGACGGCCATTGAATCGACACTCACAATTTCGGCCCCCAATCGGCCGGCCAGATCGATTGCCAACGCCGATTTTCCGACAGCCGTCGGCCCCGAGAGAAACCAGCAGTCGTGGTCCAGCACCAGTCCGTTGGTCCCTGGCCGGTGCGTTGGAGTGAGAGGGGCGGCATTCTGGCTACGGCATGCTAGAGTTGAAGGCCCCGGTCCGTCGGCCGAGGTGGATTGAATGTGCGTATGATCGGGAGCCATGAGATGCGCCGTGTGGGAGAAACGCTCGAAAGCCTTGAACGTGTCGTGGTATCGCGGAAAAGCCAGCCGACTTTAGAATCCTACACCAGCCGGCTTTTTACCGCCGGCGTGGCAAAGATTGGCGAGAAGGTGACCGAAGAAGCTGGGGAACTCGTCGCGGCCGCTGCAGCAGAGTCTGCTGAACGCGTGGTGTCGGAGGCCGCTGACCTCCTTTATCACACGATCGTCCTGCTGGCATTTCGCGAGGTACCCTTGGCTCAGGTGGAAGATGAGTTGGCCAGACGTTTTGGTATTTCGGGTCTCGAAGAGAAGGCGTCCCGCGAGGCACGTACCCCAGGTGTACCACAAGCAAACAGTGGAGAATCAACGTGACCGATCACACGCACCAGCGGCTTCTCCGCATCGGACTGCCTAGCAAGGGCCGGTTGGCTGACATCTCCGCTCAACTATTGCACGAGGCGGGCCTGACATTTCGTCGGCCCGAACGCAGCCTTTTCGCTCGCTGCCGTGACATGCCCGTTGAGATGACATTTCTGCGCACTGACGACATCCCCGTGCTGGCCGCCGAAGGCGCGATCGATATGGGGATCACCGGGGCCGACCTCGTTGCCGAAAGTGGTGCCTCGCTGATTCACAGGCTCGATCTAGGGATCGGTAGCTGCCGACTGGCCCTTTGCGTTGCAGAAGAGTCACCCGTCAAAGAAGCCCGTCACCTTGCCGGTCAGCGCATTGCTACCAGCTTTCCGAACATTACACGCACGTGGCTTGCACAACGCGGCGTGGAGGCGCACTTCGTGGAGCTCTCCGGTAGCGTTGAGGTGATGATCCAGCTGGGCGTCGCGGATGCAATTGTGGATTTAGTCGAGACCGGCAGCACGTTGGCCGCCAATCGGCTGCGAGTGCTCGACGAGATTGGCCGCTACGAAACGGTGCTCGTGCAAAACCAGCACGTGCGTGATGCAGCCCTCGCCGATCGGATCGTACGGCGTTTGGAAGGCATCGTGATCGCCCGCAGCTATTCGCTCTTGGAATATAATATTCCCCGCTTGGGCCTCGCTGCTGCGGAGAAGATCACGCCAGGATTTAATTCGCCAACGGTCAGTGCGCTCGAGGATCCAGCGTGGTGTGCTGTTCGGGCCATGGTGCGGCGGAGTGACGCCCACGGCATCATCGAACGCCTTGAAGCGATCGGTGCCTCGGCGATCGTCGAGACGGCTATTTCCAACTGCCGGCTGTAAGGTACGCCTTGTAACGGGGTCGTCGCGGTCGCATGTGTCTTGGCAGATCCCCCTTTGCTGAGGTCTCACTCAGGACAGTCGCCCCGGCAGTTCACCCGCGATCACTCGTCCACTCCGTAGCGTAGCGACGACAGCTGTTGAGAGATCAATTGCGGACTCGTACGGATCCTTTGCAAACGTGGCTGGCCGAACAATGGCGAGGTCGGCCGGACGGCCGACCTCGAGGCTGCCGCATTGGTGTTCCATGGCCACCGCCCATGCAGCGTGCTGAGTTGCCATCTGGAGCACCTCTTCAGGGCTGGCCAGTCCGGCATCCACGAGCACTCGGCACTCGGCGAGGACGGAAAGATCCGGACTGGATGCGCGGCTGTCGGTGCCGATTGCCACACGGATGCCCGCGTCGCGGAAGCGAGCCAGTGGCGGCAGCGAGCCCGAAAGCAACTGGGTGGTGCGAGGGCAGATCGCTACGGCGAGCCGATCGCGGTGGTACGAGAGCCTGGCAATTGCTTCGCCATTCCCACTCTCTGCCAGAAATGTTCCGTGCACAACCAGTCCGCGGGCCGCACGAGAGAGCCTCGTAATCCAGTCGGCAGCCGAGAGCAACTGCGGCGGCGAGTCTGACTGCCAAACACCGAGATTTTCAAGCAGCGTGCGGAGGGGGCCATCGCCTCGGGCCAGCAAGGCATCCTCGTGCGGGCTTTCTGCTAGGTGCATCGCCACTGGCAGTCGCCGCAGGCGGGCTGTGTGAAGGAGTTTGTTGCCCAGCAAAGCGGCGACGGAATAGGGTGCGTGCGGCGAGATACCCGCGGCGATGCCACGGGCTGCGAGCCGGGCCAGATCGCGCACAAGATGTGCATGGCTGGCCTCAATGGCTGCAGACGAAAGACCAATGGACTCGCGGTAGACTCGCACTCGCGGTCCGCCGCCGCCCAAACTATCTGGCGCGATAGTCGTTGCGATCTCGCCAATCGCCGTCACGCCCGCTGCGGCACTTTCTCGCAGCCCTCGGCCTACTGCGTCAGCCACTCGGTGGGCAGCATGCTGGCGAGTAGAGTCGGAATCCTCAGCCAGAAGATCGGCACGAACCCGTCGCACACGCACCACCCGCTCGATCCACTCCGGCAAGCCACCGTCGCCGGAGAGTGGCTGCGCCTGATCAGAAAACTCTAGGTGAGTGTGGGCGTTGACCAAGCCCGGCAGCACAATCATATCGCCGAGGTCCAGTACGTTTCCAGGTGGCGATCGACGGCCCATCGCGACGATTCGGCCCCGCTGGATGCGAATCCATCCGGAGTCGATTGGGCCGAGGGACATCGGCAGAATATGCCGTGCCCGCAGCGTCAGGCCCGATGATTTCTGTGCGCGCGTCACGGTGCGGCTGTAACGACGGGTAGTCGTACGCTGCAGGCTGGCGGAAGATCTATCGCCGCCGGATCTTCTGTGAAAAGCTCGTAGAAGACGTTGCGCCGTCGCGGGGTCCACCCCAGTTCGGAGATCGCTGATCGCATCTGTTCGAGCGTGAGGTGGTGCACGGTGCCAGCGGCACTCACAACATTTTCTTCGATCATGAGGCTGCCCATGTCGTTGGCCCCAAACAGCAGTGCCAATTGACCGATCTCCCGGCCCTGCGTTACCCAACTCGATTGGATGTTTGGAAAGTTGTCGAGATAGAGTCTCGCGATCGCTTGAGTCTGGAGGTAGGCAAACGGACCGGCCGGAGGAATGTCGCCCATGGCCGTGTGGTCGGGCTGAAATGACCAGCAGATAAATGCAGTGAAACCGCCCGTCTCGTCCTGCAGTTGACGCAAGCGATCGAGGTGCTCGATTCGCTCAGCGAGTGTCTCAATGTGGCCGAACATCATCGTGGCCGTGCTCTTGCCGCCGAGAGCATGCCACTGCCGGTGCACCTCAAGCCAGTCGTCGGTGAGCACTTTTCCGCGAGTCATCCCTTCCCGCACTCGATCCACAAGGATCTCGCCGCCGCCGCCGGGCAATGATCCTAGGCCGGCGTGTGCTAGGCGTTCGAGCACTTCCCGCAGCGGTCGCTTGGATACTTTGCAGAAGTGGTGGATCTCCGGTGGCGAAAAGCCGTGGATGTTCACCTGCGGGAAGTGCGACTTGATGTCTTGCAGTAGTTCCTCATACCACGACAGCGGGAGCGTGGGGTGGAGCCCACCTTGCATCAGGATCTGATCGCCGCCGAGTGCGACAGTTTCTTCGATCTTTGCCAGTAGGACATCGCGATCCAGCACATAGCCTTCGGTATGCTTAGGGGGGCGATAAAAAGCGCAAAAATCGCAGACCGCTGTGCAGATATTCGTATAGTTGACATTGCGATCGATGTTGTAAGTGCGATACGGCTCGGGATGCAGCCGACTGGTGACGGCGTGAGCCGCACGGCCAATTGCAGCCAAACGATTCGATTCCAAGAGCCGCAGAGCGTCGGTGGCATTGAGTCGTACGCCGGCGGCTGTGGCATCCAAAACGTAGTCGAGTGAGGCATCCATACGGCGATATATATTTTGCAAGCGATAAAAAAAGAGACAGAAATCAGGGCACAGTGGCGAGGGATTTCGCCACGTCGAGGCCGGTGGGGGCTAAGGAGAGTGTGACGGCATGGGCATAAAAAATGGAGAGCGACTTTCGCTCCTGTGGCCCCAGATCATAATGCAGGTTGTCTTGGAGGTAACTGAGGCACTGCGGCACAGTCAGGCCGTGCGAGGCGGCCTCGGCGGAGGCGATGGCTGCGAGGTTTGCCTTGCCGCTGTCGCGGGCGGCCGCAAGGAACGGCGAGACTCGTTGCAATTCTTCCGAGGTCACAGTGGCGCGTGCGGCCCACACGGCAAACACAAACGGGAGGCCTTTCCAGCGGCACCATTCATCGCCCAGATCCCAGACCAGCTGAAACGAACCACCAGTCGCTGCCCCTCCCTGCTGACCGATCGCACGGTCGCCTATCAGGAGTACCGCATCGGCATCGGTGTCGGTTATGCGGGCACCAATCGGCAGTACCTCCACCTGTGGTAGAACGCCAAAACGTTCTGCCAAGAGAATGCGGGCTAGCGTGGCGCTCGTGCGGGAGCCCTCGTCGACTGCCAGTCGCACAACACGCGCAGGCGATGTCCGAAAGAAAAGCTTGACGCTCATCACGGGCCCGCAACAGCCGATGCAGGCATCCGAGACAACCCGGTAGCCGGTTCCACGAAACAGTTCAATCGATGGGATGAGAGCGACATCGAGTCGACCGTCGGCAAGGCGATCGGCTAGACGGCTTGGCAGATCGTAGAAGACATCGAAGCCTAGGCCAGTCAGCCCATGCACCAGCGGCTTCGTGTTGAGATACTGCACCGCGCCAATGCGTGGAGTGCGTGGCAGGCCGCTGCCAGCGGTGGAAGTAGGATCGGTACGCAACGGGAGATTACGTTGCGAAAAAAGACGTTGGATAAAAGATCGATTCCGCATGGTGCTGCGTGGTTTTGGGCGGCGGGTCGTTTGGCGAATCCTACCCGATAGAAACCGCAAAAAAGTTCCCCTGCTAACTACCGGCGCCTAGGAGACTGTGGATAAACTGCGTGTTGGACCGCACGAGACGGTCACGAGTGCGCAGCACTTGGACAAAACGGACGTTTTGCAAGTGGGAAAAGTGCACGGATGACTTTTTTCACGGACAGCTAGGGTTCCAACCTACGGAACGAGCGTAATCCCACTGCTAGCGGCACGCACGTGGCAATCAGGCTTACGATGATCACGATCCCCATGCTTGCGGCAACCCCCAAGGAACTGTCCGCCCAGAGAAAGAACCCGGCCGATTCGGAGGCGGCCTGACCAAATGCGTGCGTGGCCAGAAACAGATGGGTAGGCAGCGCGGCCACAATCACAACCACCATGATAAAGAGCGAACTCACCACAAGGCTCAGCGTGCCCCCAAAGCCAGCGGCGATTTTCGAAGGAGAAGACTCCCGCAGGTCGGGCATTCTGGCACCGAGGCCGACGGCGATTCCCGAGAGACCCATGCAGAGCATGACGCAGCACAGTTCATGAATCAGGATTCCTCGTGTGTTGATGCCGAGCATCACGTCGCTGAGCAGCACGAGGCCACAGCAGGGGAAGATTCCGCCTAGAAATGAAAATAGAAACTTCGACCATACGATGGAATCCCGATGCACAGGCAGCAGTCCCAGAATCCAAAAGCGACGCCCCTCAAGGCTGATCATTGGAAACACAAACCGTGTTGTAAACGTGGAAAGAATGAGCCCCACCACAGCCAAGTTTAAAAAACCGATCAGCGAGGCGTAGGTGTTGTTGAAATTAAATGAGCGCACGTTGAAGAAATAGAGTCCAAGCAGACCAAAAAAGATGACAAACTGCGACCACTGCGAGATGTCGCGGCGGAAGAGCCGAAGGTCTTTCACGATCAGCAGTCGCAGCGGTCTGCTCGCCGTGGGTCCCGCGTTCATCAGCATCTGGTCGAACCAGCCGATCGGGCGTTGCCGCCTCGTGGGCACCTCCCCGGCAAGTTGGCTGAAGCCGAGGCGATAGGCATGGCGGGCCAGCCAACCGGCCAATAGTTGCAGCAGCAATCCGTTGGCAACCAGCACGGAAAGAAATTTCAGCGATTCAAGCAATGACGCGAAGGAATCGCTGGGCGTCTTGCCGACCCGGGCACTTTCAATCAAACCACAAGAGAGCCACCAACTGGGAAAGAGCTTCTGCTCAGTAATCGCCAAGCGAGTGAATGTCTGCTCAAACCACACCACGGACATGCTGTCCGGCCGTACCGATGAGAGGGTCGACCACGCAAGCCATAATCCACCGATGCATGTGGCGGCCAGCCCGATCGAAATGGCATGAATTCGCAGCCTCGGCAGCCACGCCACCATCGCCATGCAAAGAATGCTGCCAACCGTTGCCGGGATGACCACAAATGAGACCATAAACGGAAGCAGGAGGCAGAAGTAGGTCCACGGCGATTCCCGCACCACGCCATAGGCAACCAGCATCGGGCTGCCGAGCAAGATAAAGCCCCAACTCGAAAACCAGAGAGCTTCCTGAAACTTGTGGGAAAAGATTGCCTCCGATCGGATGGGCAGCGTCATGAACATTCGAGCTTCGGGGGTGCAGTACATGCCGCCGTAGATCAGGATGCCCGTCGAAAAGACCAGCATGATCATCAGCGACGAGAAAAAGGCGTTGAACATCAATGAGATCACTTCTGCGTGAAGGACGTTGAGAAACGTGAACGCTTCAACGAAGAGACCGTATAGCGAGCCCCAAAACAGCGCACTCAAAATCACGACAAGACACAGTCGCAGCCGGGAGCCTGCGAGCATGACACGGAGCGTGGAATAGGCAATCCGGGCCCTCAGGCGGAAGCAAAGTCGCGACTCCTGCTCAATGGAAAGCAAGCGGCAGGAACTGATCGACGAACTGTAGGGTTGCGCTGCGGCAGATGCAGCAGCGGAAAGGGAAGGGACGCTCATGGGGCTTTCTGCGACCGCGGTGATGTGAGTTCGAGGTAGAGTTGTTCTAGGCTCGTCGTTTCCAGCGCCATTTGTTCGCGAAGTTCACTGACCGTGCCGAGGAATCGCAGTTGCCCTCGCACCATGATTCCCACCCGATCGGCCATCTCTTCGGCCATGGCAAGTGTGTGGGTCGACATGAACACAGTCATCCCCTCCTGCGTGCGAGCTCTCAGGAGGTCTTTCACGATGCGCACGCTGCGGGGGTCGAGGCCCACCATCGGTTCGTCGAGTACAAGCACATCGGGATCGTGGAGGAGTGAGGCGGCAAAAACGAGCCGCTGTTTCATGCCCAGCGAATAGCTTTCCGCCAGATCATCTGCGAATTCAGAGAGTTCGAAGTGGTCGATCTCAGTTGCAATCCGCTGGGTAGCTAGATGCCGAGGCAGGCCAAACATGTCGGCAATAAACCAAAGAAATTCTCGCCCCGTGAGCTTGTCGTAGAGGCAGGGTTCGTCGGGCACATATCCGATGTGCAAGTGCGCGTTGCGAGGGTCTTTCACCATGTCAAAGCCGCTGACTCGCACGGTCCCACGCGAGGGCCGCAGCAGCCCAACAAGCATCCGAATCGTTGTGGTTTTGCCGGCGCCGTTGGGCCCGAGCAAGGCAAATAACTCGCCTCTTGGAATCGCCAGCGAGACATCGGCGACTGCTGTCTTGGGGCCGTACGTGCGGGTGACGTGATCGAATTCAATCATGGTTCTTCAGTCATGTCGGGAATGTACTCGGCCAGACCGGCGGCCAGTGTTTCGGCAGCAGCGTCGGAACGTCGTACGAACGTAATGTGTGAGCCAAGCATCGCAGTCTCCTGCCTAAGCACTCGCCCGTCATGAGCCACCCACAACTGTGATCGGGGTTCGTGATGGGCCGAAGGGTCGTCGCGATACACCACCATATGAACTCGCACGAGATGATCCTCCCAAAAAAAAGTCTGCTCGCCAGTCACCTCTGCGTGCAGCACTTCGATTGGGGATTGGCCGGCCCGCAACGGGCTGTATACCGGCACCGTCCAGCGGCGACCCTCGTAGAGACCAGGCAGCGTTGCTTGCGGCGAGAGTTCATCGCCGATGGTGAGGCTGCTAGGAAGATATCGGCTGGTCTCGT
>CAIRDU010000526.1 GCA_903877395.1 uncultured Planctomycetaceae bacterium | reverse complement strand
GCGTACGATCCCCTGTTGCCGGCGTAGTCGGTATGCAACCAAGGTCCGGCAGCGATGCCCGTTGGCCCGGTCACGCCCGCTGGCACAAGCCCGGTTCCACGGCGAGTCGGACAGACAAACAGAGGCATGTTTGTGGATGCAACCATAGAACCTGAATCGTAGAGGTTTTTTGCATCAATGAATGGCAGGATCGTAAAGCACCAGCCCCCGGGCTGCCGCCAGTCGGCCCCCTTCTCTTTATCGCCAAGCCAGTTTTGATTCCAGCCACCGGTCGGGAAGTGGCCAAGCAAAGTCTTGTGCGACTCGACACCGAGGGCCAGCTGTTTGATGTTGTTGGCACACGAGGCTCGGCGACCGCTCTCGCGGGCCGCCTGTATCGCTGGAAGCAACAGGGCAATGAGCGTGCCGATGATTGCGATCACGACGAGTAACTCGACCAACGTGAAGCCACGTCGATGAAAACAAACGGTACGCGGCCACGAACGACGCTCACAGATAGGCGAGACCACAGCTGTTTTCAACATGATCCTTTGTTTCCTTACCGCAATCGGTTGCCGAACTTCGCCGTTTGCTTCCTGTCGCTCGGCTTGGCCATCATAGATTATTCTGAAAGAGAAGGACAGGCAGACGAACTGATGACAACACGCCGCTTTTGTTTCATCGCCGCACCGGTGGCCGCGGGACTGCTGGCCGTGGCGGCCCTTGCCGTCAACCGTCCGATTTACAGACACGTTGACGGCCTTTCGATGGCACCTGGTCTCTTGCCAGGGGATCGCGTGACCATGCAGCCGACTGGGATGTTTGCGCGAGCGCGACAGCCTCGCCGGCTGGAGCGTTGGGTTCTCGACGCCCCTGAGAGTAGTCCAGCCGTCAAGCGGGTTGTCGGGCTGGGTGCAAAGATGGGGGGCGAACAACTGTCGATTCAGGGAGGGGATGGAGCCACTGTGCTCGCGTCTCCACGCGTGCTGGCACAGATGGCATCTCCTGTGGCCGCAGAGAAACGCTACGCTTCGGATGGCACAATCGATCTGGTTGTCCAGTCGCCGATCTACGACGACGCTTCCTTTGCCCCAGACGAACGCCGTTTGCTTCTGCCGGTGCGGGATGTGGGCGTGGCTGCTGTGATCCGAGTGCCGGCTACGGCCACTCGGCAATCTCCTGCACGAGTTGTGATTCGCATCGAGAACCGCGGTATCGCATGGACGGTGATCGGACCGGTGCGGTTGGGAATGGTTGCTGGTCGGCTGGACGGCAACCTTGTAGGGGCGGCTTGGCCGGTTGCCACCGAGATGCCCGCCCATGGACCCCGCACAACTCTGCCGCCCGGCCCGCCGTCGCAGTGGTCAATCAACAGTCCCTGGCCGGATGCCGCCAGCGAAGAAGCCCCGTCGCTTTCGCTGCGTGTGGAACATGCCGCAAACCGCTCGGCATCCGCGGCGCACGCCCTAGCGTTCGAAGAGACTGCGGTGGAAGAACTCATCGTCTGGCGAGATGTTCTCTATCGACCCGCAGCCAACGGCACAACCCACTGGCTGATTGGGCCGGATCAGATCTTTGTGCTCGGTGATTTTCCATCCGGCAGCCGCGACTCTCGTCACTGGGGCCCGCTCGACGTGCGACTCCTTCTGCACTGCCTAGATGAAGTGATCGTTGGGGATCATCGGTGACGGTCGTGGATCATGAATCACCTCAGAATGCATCGCTTTGCTTCTGGATTGTGAGAGTTCCACTTCGGCAGCGAGAGTCTGATTTTCGTGCGACGAATGTCCGGCGACTGTCCGCTGTTTGACAACACCGAGGCGTCAGCCGAAGGGAAACCGCAGTTTCACCATTCTGGTGTGGTCTCACCAGAATGGTGAAACCATCTGTGTTTCCGCAGAGAAAAGCGTTTTTGACACGGGGAGGACGTTTTTCGCGCCACAAGACCCACCATCTTGGTGAGCCTCGCACTTCCTTGTTGAGCGGCAGAAAAAAAGTTTTTTTCAATCGCAAAGCCAGTGCGCACAGGCTCTTGCGAGCGTTTTAGTTTTCTTTGCCGAGGTTTGGCACGCCTTGTGCATTCCCTCTTCAGTACCGCGAACGGTATCCGCGATCTGAAATCAAAAGAGGTGCAAGATGATGGTTGTAGCAGTCGGTATCACATCGGAAGTCCTTACGCCCTACTCGGCTGACGCGGTTCTTCCGCGCAGTGCACGGCGAACGGGTCTTCTGGATTGTCTTGTTGTGTCAGGCGATCCTTCGCGTCGTCGTCGCTTCGAGGCGGCTGTCGAATTAGCCGGATGGCTTGAGTGTGCGTCGCCTGAAACGTCTAGCGAACTGAGTGAATCTGTCGACCGCGATTTTCAGTTGGCGATCGTAGACATCGCTTCCCCGCTTGGCGACCGCGTCAACGACACCATCGAGATTGCAGCGGAACTGGCGGCCCGTCCCGGGATGCTCCTAGTGATCTGCGGCTCGGAAGACAACGTCGATGAGGAGTTGTGGGCCCGTCAGTTGGGCGCGTGGCTCTATCTGCCAGGTGTATGCGATGGCGACAGTCTAACGAGCTTGTGTGTGGAGGCCCGTCGCCTCCGTGACGGCACCCCCGTCTTCGCTGGATCGCGGTGATTCGTACGTCTTCCTTTTTCAGTTTGAATTCTGTGTCCCAAACCCATTGAACCAAATCCGTTTGATTGAAGGAGAAGCCCATCATGTCAGCCCCCAACTATGCCTCTGCCGAAATGGAACTGGATTACTCGTCCCAGCGCGTTCGTGATCGCCACTCCAGCGATTCCGATTCGCGTCGCACTTCGCAGCCCCGTTACGCCCGTGCAGGCAACCGCCCGACCTCGATCAACGGCATTCATCGCCGTCGCAACAAGCGGTTTGCCTAGTCGTTGGTCTCAGGTGTGCCCGTTCGGTTCGTGTCCGTTGTGTTTGTGTGTCCGTGAATCTTTTTCGACTCTTTTTTCGCACTCATTTTCAAATCTTGTTTCCCTGACTTGGCTGCAGAGCACTTTTATGTCTCGCTCATCCCCAACCCGATCCAACGCCCCATCGCGGCTGCGACTGCGTTCTACGTCGCGCCGCCTGCGTGGGCCGCTGGCCCGAAATGCTCGGCGATGCGTGGCCAGGCGGGCCAGACGCAGGCGGGTGTGGTCGCACCATGCTGCGCCGCACATGCAGGCCACCCACCATCAGTATTCGCAGGTTCTCCGTCCACCGTTTCTTTCTGGCCGTGGGCCAAAGAGCAGCCACCATCACTTTCCGACTGCTCCACCATCCAGGGATCCGTTGGGCTCAAGCCCGCCGGAGTCATCCGCCTCCCATCACGATCTGTCGCAACTGAATTTTATTTGAATCTGTCTGAATTCCACCGGAAAAAGGACTCTCAATCATGTTCACTCCAAGATTTGCCCGCCGGTTCGTGGCTGCGGTGACGCTTGCGACATTCCTGCCAGCTGCTTCAGCGACAAGGGCGGGGACTGTCAATTACGGTGACTTTGAGACAACCCAGGTGGTCTATCACGATGTGCACCAGAGCGGCGTCGATATTCCGCCCGGGTTATTCGTACCGACAACGCCTCCTGTTGCAACGAGCGTACCGAACCCTCGTTTGACAATTTCCCCAGAGGTTGTGATTCAAACGGACGTGAATAAAAATTTTGATTTCGCGTACAAGACGTCTCAAATGGGGCTTGGTGTGCAAGGGAAGGTTGTCACAGGCAACCAGACGGTGCGTGGATATGCACTGCTGAGCACGACGCTTCACATGAGCGGAAATTATCAGATCTTTGCTCCGCTCGGTGTGGGTGAGATTCCAGGCTCGCCGCTGGCCGCCTCAATCGCAAAAGTCACGATGGCTGGCCAATATTCGATTCGGGTAGCTGGCGTAAACTGGCAGCCGTATAGCGGGGGTCAGGCTGTCACCGGTTCGATGCAGATCACACCGTCGGATGTTGTTTCGACTGGTCCCCAGAATAGTTCGGTCTCGGGCACTTGGGATGGCACTCAGGTGATTAATTGGACCGACCTTCGCCGGGCTTCAGGAGTAAAGGATGGCGACTACATTACCGACGTAGCCGTAGAGGTCACAGCCTCCATCGCCGGTGCGAGTATTTATTCTACTGCCACAACCTCCGTGACAACCTTCAGCGTGGAGAATACGACTGAGGCCATTGCTCCTGTGGCCGTGCCAGAGCCACCCACGATCATTCTGGCAGGCCTCGGCGTGGCTGCTTGCGTGGCCAACGGTTTTCGCCGACGCAAGTCGAACCGGCAGGACGGACTCGGAGATGATTCTGATCGTGCGGCTGAGACGATCGCCCCCATCTGTCTGAAGGCATGACGAGCATGACGGGCAGTGAGACCAGAAGGCTGTCCTAAGCCAGCCGGGGAAACATCTGATCCGCTTCGTGCAACACGACCAGGCTGTCGGAACGGTGGGCGAGTCGCTCAACCACTTCGGGCGTCGCGGCATAGCCAAACTCCAGATCCTCGACTTGCCCCTCTTCGAGATCCGAGAGCAACACCAAGCGGCGGTCCCCAATTGCCCGAGCAAAGAGCCTCGTCTGAAGGGCATCTGCAATGAGTGCACGATCGCCGGTGCCGATCGCCTCCCGAACGATCGCCTCCAGCGGCGCTCCCTGCCGCCATCGCGAGAAAATCAGGCCCGGTTGCTCTGTCTGCCGACTGGCAATGCAGATCGTTCCGCCAGGTTGTGTGACTCGGGCAGCTGCAGCCACACCGCGGATCAGGCTCATGCATCCAGCCTGCGGATGTGTCAGCGAACAGATTGCGAGCATCGCAGGGCCGGAAATCTTCGGGCTCCACGCAGCGGCCTGTGCGCGGGCCTGCCGGGCGGCCACGTCCGGTAATCCAAACGTGGCCGCAGCCAGTGAATTTCCACGGCCTGCCACGAGCCGCAGGCTCGCTGCCACGCCGAGTTGCCATGCGATTTCTTGCATGTTGGCCCGCCATGCCGCCAGTGCGCGACGCCCTCGCTTGGCTAGGCAGCGGAGAAGATCGTGGCGGCTGGCGTGTCGGGAAAATGTGGGCCACAGTTCTCCTTCGAGCGATCGGCCGCCGAGAGCGGCGTTGTAGCCCCACGAGCCTACGGCCACGACCACATCCGCATCCACAAGCGGCCGGGCTAGATACAGAGGCCGGCTCTCTTCATCAGCCGTCAGATAGGCAGTGTCTGCATCGGTGGCTGGATCAAACTCGATCATTCGAGCATCACAAACTGCAGCGGGGTCCGTTCCACTTTCAAAGCTCTGTCTCGCTGCCGTTGGCTCAAGGCATTCTGCCCGCAGCAATCCGATGGTGTCGCGGGCCACGCCCGCTGCCACGAGTTGATCCATCAACGCGGCCACGGCCTCGCGGGCCTGTGGCACCTCTCCAGCCAAAGCCACAACCACCCGATCGCCTGGCACGGCGTGCGACTGTAGGCTTGGCCCCTCGAGCGGCCTCGACAATGCGGCTGCCACGAGTGTGCGTGCTTCAATCCCTTTGACTCCCTCCGGTCCCACGCAGTTGCCCACCACCGCCCCTTCCTCAACCTCGAGGATGAGTGGATCGTCAGCTCCGTAATGCAGCGTGATACAGTTCATGGGCTCAGCATCGTACTCGTTTCGAGAAAGTCTGAAAACAGTCGCGTTGTCTGGTGCGAGAGCCGCTGTGACCAACGCCAAATCGTGTCATACTCTCACGATGCGATCTTCGAATACCACGGCGACTTCACTCCTCCTACTCGCCCTTGCGGCATGCCTCTCGGCTGGTTGCGGTCAAGATCCGCAGGCGTGGCTCGAAGAAACGAGCCGGGCCTATCGGCAGGCCCAGGCGTACGCCGACGATGGACGCTTGCGAGTGCAATACACGAGAGGCGACACGCAAGTCGACCAGACGATTCCGTTTCGCGTGGCATTTGAGCGGCCCAATAAAATTCGGATCGACTGCTATGACGCGAGGGTTGTTTCCGATGGCACAACACTCTTTGCGGCGGTGGGGAATGTACCTGGACAGGTACTCACTGAAGCACTCGTCAGTCCCTTGTCGCTCGACCAGCTGTTTGCCGACGAGCAACTTCGCACCACGCTGGCCGAAGGGGATGCCGGGTGCCCAACGCAGTTGCCACTCCTACTCGCCGATGACACGATCGATCTGATTCTCGCTGATGCCCTCGGAAAGCCCCGCAATGTTGGCGCCGAAACCGTGGATGGCCGGCGGTGCGTGCGTCTGCAGATCAAAAAGCCAGACGGTCTGCTTGAACTCTGGATCGACGCCGACAGCAAGCTGTTGCGGCGGCTCAGCCTACCGACGGATTCGTATGCCCGATTGCTCTCGGAGCAGTCGGGGGCTGTTACGGGGCTCAAAGTTGTCGTCGACTTTATTGACGCAAAGTTTCCAGAGGCGATTCCCGAGGAGGCCTTTGCATTCGAGGTGCCGGCTGGTGCCAGTCGCGTGGCCTCGCTGGAGCCGGTGCCCACACCGCAGCCACCGAGCTCCTTGATCGGCAAACAGGTGGCCCCATTCACGCTCAACGGGCTGGACGGGAAAACCATCTCGCGAGACAGCCTCAAAGGTACGACGTGTGTATTCGAATTCTTTTTTACCGGTTGCCAGCCGTGCAAGCGCACCGTGCCGCGGATTGCCCAGGCCCTCCAGCCATACGAGCAACAGCCCCACATCCGTCACTATGCGGTGAGCGTTGATGAAATCACCGTCCCGGACGACGTGCTGCAAAAGGTCTACAGCGACTTCGGTGGCACGGGCATAATCCTGCGCGATCCTCGCGCTGTGGCGGCAGAGGCACTGGAAATCGACGCATTTCCAGCAGTGGTCGTGATCGGCTCCGACGGCACTGTGGCCGATATCCAGTGCGGTTATCACAACCGTCTTGGCCAAGACGTTGTGGCGACGCTCGCCGCCGTGGCGCAAGGCACACCAGCGGCCCCTCGCGTGCAAGAACGATTCGAGATGCGGCTACACGACTACGAACAGGTGCTTGCCCAGGCGGCCGGCCAAGGCACCAGCCACACGTTTCCCGCACAAGAGATCGCTCCACGCCAGCAACCGATTCGCTTCAAGCTCATTCGTGAATGGCGGGCCAATAGCGTGGGCATACCCGGCAACGTTATCTGTATTGAATCGATCGATGCTGGCCAGAAAGACCCTGTTGTGCAGATTGTAGCTTTTGACGGATGGCGAACGGTGTCCGTGCTCGATTCGCATGGGCGGGAACTTTCTAGGCACGAACTCAAACTCCCACAAGATGCATCTCTTGGATTTCTACGGACCGCCATAGATGCCACAGGCAGCCGCTGGTGGCTTGGGGGAGCCGTCGGATCGCAGCAAGTGTTTCTCTTTGATAGCACATGGAAATTGCAGACGACTTATCCTTCGATCGGCCTCGAGGCTCGCGCAGGGATCAGCGATGCGCAACTGGTTGACTGCGATGGGAATGGATCGCCGCAGATCGTCGTCGGCTCGTTTGGCACTGCGGGAGTGGAGCGACTCGGCCTCGATGGAAAGCGCGTGTGGCAGGATCGTTCCATCGCACCGGTGCTGGGTGTGGCGATGGACGGGCCACGCGAGGATGGCCGCCGCGGCGTTGTGTGCATAGACGGTCGCGGCCGGTTGGTGCGAATTGCACCTGACGGAACGGCCGGCGAGCCTCGCGAGATCTGCAATCAGAGTGGCCGGCCGATGATCGCCTCTGCTTTGGTCAGCGGGCCGGTAGGCCCAGACGGGGCCTGGGCGATGGTGGCGTTGGCTGTTGATGCATTGGATGGCTTGCCGAAAATCCCAGCCAGCGGTGCACTGGGGAAAAATACTGCCGTGGGAATCGGGCCCATGCTTGAGCCGCTCTGGCACATGCAACTCCCCTCTGGCATCCATCGCAGCGGCCCAATCCAGCCGCTGGCATGGGCCGATCTCCTGGGCACCCCGCGTCGGCAGTGGCTTATTGCAGCCCCGGATGGATCAGTGGCCGTCGCATGGGCTGATGGCCGAGTGGTGGATCGTTACCAGCACGGGGCGGCGATGGTTGGCATTGGAGGCTACCGCTCAAACGGCGTGGGGCACATCTTGGTCGCCACACGGGATGGTCTGGAGTCCTTTCGGCTGGACGACATCGCCCTCGACTGAGCGTTTTCTGGTTTGAGGCCGACCGCTTTCGGCTGGGAATCCTCATTTTTACTAGGACGCAGGCCAGCTGGAAGGCCTCGCTGTCGGTACAACCGGCACCGCTCAACCTGTTGACGCCGTCTCTCAACTCTACCAACCGCACACGACGAAACACTCTGCTGTGTGTGGATTGTGAAGTGCGTCCGCTTAGGAGTCCGTACCGGTGCGAATCGTCCGTCCGTTTTTCGTTTACGTTTCGATTGTTGCAGCGATTGTATCGCTCTATCCAAGCCAGATGGTGCTTGCTCAGGAAACGATGACGATCACAGAAGAGCCCGGCATGGCTGCCGCTGGCTCCGGATCAACGGCCGGTGACTGCGGATGCCGGAGCGTTCAGCGGCCACCTTGGCACGGCAGCGTACGAAGCCAGCCCTGCGGTCCGGCGTGCGCCCCGGCCTGCGGCCCGGCGCGGAGCCCGTGTCATTCTGGATCCAACGTGAAGCCATCGTGCTTTCCACGACTCCACACCTGGTGCCGCGATGGCTACATGCCCTCGCCCGTGCCGCCGACCCTGCCCCGCTGCCACCAGTGTGGCGCAGTTGTCGAGGGGGGTTTCTAAGCGCGATTCCACCCCCCGCGCTCTCACGCAACGCCTGATGGGCGGGAGCATGTGAGGACACCCCGACGCGGTCCGACCGATATGCATGCTTCGGTCGGGCCGCGGCGTCGTTGTATTCGACCTGTTTCGGCAGGTCTCTGACAGCTGCTTTCAGTTGGCCACAGCCCAGACCTGTCGCACAATGAGCATGGCGACTGTGATGGCCACGGCGCCTGCCACATCCAGGATCGCGCCGCCTTTCATCATGGCCGCCAGCGGCACGCGGCCCGTGCCGTAGACGATGGCATTGCAAGGCGTGCTGACGGGCATCATAAAGCCCAGGCTGCTGGCAAACGTGGCTGCAAGAGCCGCAATAAATGCATTGCCACCGCTTGCCTGTGCTAAGGCGATGGCCACGGGTACCACCATGTTGGCGCTGGCTGTGTTACTTGTGAATTCGCTCGTGATAACGGCCACCACGGCGACTGCCGCCACCAGACTGGTGCCGCCTGAATCCAACGGCAGCCAGCCGGTGAGGCCGCGCCCGATCGCTCCGGCCAGTCCCGTAGAAAACGCCAGTTCGCCCAAGGCCATCCCGCCGCCATAGAGCAGAATGATTCCCCAGTCGATTCTGGCCGCTTCGGGCCACACGATCGCCCGCCGTCGACGGCCGTTGGGCAGGAGTTCACCCGGCAAGACAAAAAGCAGGATCGCACCGACCAGCGCCGCCACGCCTTCCGGCATTCGGGAGGCGACCCAGCCACACAGCGGATGCTTTTGTCCCAACACCAGCGACAGGATCCCGGGCAGTACCCAGAGGGCGACGGTGATCCCAAACGCAATCGCCGCGGATCGCTGGCCGACTGACCATGCGCCGAGTCTGGACCGCTCGGCTTTGACGAATTGCGAAACGCCCGCGAGTCGCTCGACGCCCGCGGGAAACATCCAGAGCAGCAGCGACACGGCCACGGTTGTGAGGACTGCGGCCACCGGCACGCCCACCGCGCACCACGCAAAGAACGACACATCGATTCCCAGTTCATTTTTGATAAACGCCAGACCGATCACGTTGGGCGGCGTGCCAATCGGCGTTGCTAGGCCACCAATCGATGCAGAAAAAGCCACGCACAGCATGAGTCCGACGGCAAATCGCGGATCGAGTTTTTTGTCTGATGCCAGTTTGCCCGACGCCAGTTTCTCCCCAGCCACTTTCTCGGCAGTGATCGCCTGCTGCCGGTGGCCCTCGCTGCCAGTGACGGCCTGCTGGGAGGCCTTCTCAATGGCTACTAAAATTCCAGAAACAATTGCCACCATCATCGCCGTGGTAGCCGTATTGGAAATGAATGCGCTGATCACTGCCGAAACCGTTGCCACTGCCGCCATGATTCGCCAGGGTCGCTCCCCCACCCAAGACACACCCAGCACGCTGTATGCCAACCGGCGATCCAGCCCATGCACTCGAATCGCTTCAGCAAGGATGAACGAGCCAATAAAGAGAAACACGAGCGGCTCAGCGAAGGGCCGAAAAACCTCCTTAGCAGGTGCCACGCCCGCGGCCACGCAGGCCACCGCGCCCAAGAGTGCCGTTACCGGCAGTGGCAACCGCTCGCTCACCCACAGCGACACAACGGCCACCAGAATGACAGCCAGCGCAGAGGCTTCGTAGGAGAGCAGCATGGCGAACACTCTACCCGAGTGTGCGGGCAGTTCAGGGAGAGCGACTTTTCTCGTGCAGGGGCCTAGCTCGTGTTCCGTAGGAACAGGTGCCTGTCCCCCTCAGGGGCACGCAGGGAACAAGGGGAATGCAACGAACAAGGACGATCCACCGATTGCTGCGCCAACGGTGGATCGTTCCTTGCTCAGTACGTTTTTCCGAGTGCCGCCTGCGCTGCTGCCAGGCGCGCCACAGGCAGTCGAAACGGCGAGCAACTTACGTAGTCGAGCCCCAGATGATGGCAGAAGATCACCGAGTGCGGATCCCCGCCGTGCTCGCCGCAAATACCCAGCTTGATGTCCTTGCGGGACTTGCGCCCCTTCTCGACGGCAATCTGCATGAGTTGGCCCACGCCGCTTTCATCAATCGACGCAAACGGATTGGCTTTCACGATTCCCAGTTCCGCGTAATACGGTAGGAATGTCGCCGAATCATCGCGGCTCATCCCGAGGCATGTCTGCGTGAGATCGTTGGTGCCAAAGCTAAAAAATTCAGCTGTCTCGGCAATCTCGTCGGCGGTCAGCGCGCCTCGTGGAATCTCGATCATCGTGCCCACGAGATACTTCACCTTCTCGCCGGTCTCCTTGGCCACCTCTGCAGCCACCGCGTGGACGATCTGCATCTGATGGTCGAACTCTTTCTTGAAGCCCACCAGCGGAATCATGATCTCTGGCTTCACCTTGATGCCGTCTTTTTGAACCTTCGAGGCGGCCTCAAAGACAGCCCGGGCCTGCATCTCCGAGATCTCTGGAAAACTGATGCCCAGACGGCAGCCGCGATGCCCCAGCATTGGGTTGAACTCGTGCAAGCTGGTAACTCGCTTCGCGACCACATCGGCTGGAATGCCAAGCTTCTTTGCTAGGTCGGCCTGCGCTTTTTCGTCGTGCGGCACAAATTCATGCAGCGGCGGATCCAAAAAGCGGATCGTTGCTGGTCGGCCATCGAGCGCCCGAAAAATGCCCTCGAAATCCTCGCGCTGGTAGGGGAGCAGTTTGGCAAGAGCCTTGCGGCGGGAATCGACATCTTCGGCAAGAATCATTTCCCGCATGGCATCGATCCTGTCGCCTTCGAAAAACATATGCTCGGTGCGAGTCAGGCCAATGCCCTCGGCACCAAACGCGATCGCATGGCGCACCTGCTCGGGCGTATCGGCATTGGTGCGCAGGCCGAGCGTGCGATACTTGTCGGCGAGCTTCATGATGAAGGAATAGTATTGGTAGACGGCCGAATCTTCTGGCTTCATCGTACCGGCGATCAACACCTGCTTGAGCTCGCTATCGGCGGTTTTAATCGCACCGACAAAGACTTCCCCCGTGCTGCCGTTGATCGAGATCGCATCGCCTTCCCGGAGCGTCTGCCCTGCACACACAAGCGTGCCCTTGGCGTAGTCGATCTGAATGGCACCGGCTCCCACCACACACACCTTGCCCATTTGCCGTGCTACCAAGGCTGCATGGCTCGACACGCCACCGCGGCCGGTCAGAATGCCCTCGGCGGCGATCATGCCTCGCAAATCTTCGGGGCTTGTTTCAACGCGGGCCAGCACCACTTTCTTGCCAGCACGTGCCAATTCCTCGGCCTTCACGGCGGTAAATACAAGCTGCCCTGTGGCGGCTCCCGGACCGGCGGCCAGGCCGGAGGTCAGCACGCGGCCAGCCTTCTGAGCGGCTGCGTAATCGGTTGCGTCAAAAATGGGCGCGAGCAACTGCGAAAGAGCGTCGGGATCAGCGCTCTGAATCGCATGTTCTGGCGTCATTAATTTCTGCTTCACCATGTCGTGGGCGATTTTTACATAGGCCAATGCCGTGCGTTTGCCGTGCCGCGTTTGCAGCATATAGAGCTTCTTCTTCTCAACAGTGAACTCAAAATCCTGCACGTCGCCAAACTTCTTTTCTAGACGCTCCCGCACCTTTTCCAGCTGCTTGAACGTGGAGGCAAACATCGGATCGTTGGCCATCTCCAGCACGGGCTTTGGCGTGCGCACGCCGGCGACCACGTCTTCTCCCTGCGCGTTGACGAGATATTCGCCGTAAAAAACGTTTTCGCCTGTGGCAGGATCGCGAGTGAAGGCCACGCCGGTGGAGCAGTCATCACCCATGTTGCCAAACACCATGCTCTGTACGTTGACGGCCGTGCCCCACTCGTCGGGGATTTTGTACTTGCGACGGTAGATCAAAGCGCGTTCGTTCATCCAGCTCCCGAACACGGCGCCGATCGCGCCCAAAAGCTGTGCAAAGGGTTCCTGCGGAAAGCTCTTGCCTGTCCGTTGTTGAATAAGGTTTAAATACCGTTTGATGAGTTCTCGCAGGGCCTCCTCGGTGAGATCGGTGTCTTCTTGGATGCCGAGTTGATGCTTCAGGCCCTCCATCACCTCTTCAAACGGATCATGTTCATTTTCGTGCCGCTTCTGCACGCCCATCACCACATCGCCGTACATCTGAATAAACCGACGGTAGGAGTCGTAGGCAAACCGGCCATTACCGGTGGCCTCCGCCAAACCCTTCACCGTCTGGTCATTGAGGCCGAGATTCAGGATCGTGTCCATCATGCCTGGCATGCTGTCGCGGGCACCGGATCGCACGCTCAACAGCAGCGAATTGCCAACGTCACCAAACTTTTTGCCCGTCTCTTTTTCGAGCATTTTCACATGGGCGGCAATCGATTCTTCCAGCCCCTTTGGAAACTTCTTGCCCGTGTCGTAGTAGTCGATGCAGACCTGCGTTGTGATCGTAAAACCGCAGGGCACCGGCAGGCCGATCTTGGTCATCTGGGCCAAGTTGGCTCCTTTACCGCCGAGCAGGGCCTTCATCGTGCCGTCGCCGTCGCATTTTTGAGCACCGAAGAAATAGATCATCCGGCCTGATTTGCCAGCCTTGATCATTTTTTTGGGCGACTTTTTGCCAGCAGACTTTTTGCGGAGCGTGGTTGCCATGTGCGAATCGAGGCCTTTCAAAGTGGGAATCGGTGCTTCTGCCAGAAAAACGCTAAAAAACGCTCGCAAGCCGTTGGAATCTACTTTCACGGCGGTGAATCGTCAACGAGTCATGCGTGCCCCGGGCGGCATGGCCGTCTCAGTTGCTTCAGTCGACGGGTGCAAAGCAGTAGCGAAACATGCCTGTTTTACAACGGGAAAACGTTGCGAAGGGCTTTTTCAAACGAATGCTACAATTAGGATGGTGTGTCTTCGTTGCCCTCTCAGTTGGCATCTGTTGGCAGTCGGCCGATCTGTTTCAGTGAGTCCCCATGCGTATGATCCCTCCCGCAGGCATCTGGGGCCGGTTGGCTTGGCTTTGGATTTGCGCGTCTTCTCTGGCCTCTCTTGCGTGGGCCACTGAAAAAGCTCCCGATTTTAACCGCGACATCCGGCCGATCCTCTCGCACACCTGCTTCGCCTGTCACGGTCCCGACGCACAGAACCGGCAGGGAGGCCTGCGGTTGGATGTTCGCGAATCGGCTACCTCACAACTAGACAGTGGTGCCGTGGCGATTGTGCCGGGCAGTCCAGACGCCAGTGAACTGATTGCTAGGATTTACGACACTGATTCCGATACACAGATGCCCCCACCAGAGAGCAATCATGTGCTGGCTGCTGCTCAGAAGGAAATGCTGGGCCTGTGGATTGCGGCGGGTGCCCGTTATGAGCCGCACTGGGCCTATGTCGCTCCCAAGCGCCACGCACCGCCGCTGGCACAGCGAGGCGACTGGTCGTTCAATTGGATCGATGCCTTTGTCATCGGCCGACTTGAGGCTGAAGGACTCGTCCCCTCTCCCGATGCCGATCCGCTCACGCTGCTGCGACGCATCACGTTTGATCTCACCGGACTGCCGCCATCACCGGCAGAGGTGGATGCCTATCTGGGCGATCCACACGACAGTCGTTACGAAGCACTTGTAACTCGACTGCTGGCTTCGCCGAGGCACGCTGAACGGATGGCGGTCTGGTGGCTTGATTTAGTTCGCTACGCCGACACAGTTGGCTACCACGGCGATCAAGACCACAGTATTTCGCCGTATCGCGACTGGGTGATCAAGGCATTTCTGGACAACATCCCGTTCGACCGATTCACAGAATTGCAGTTGGCAGGCGACTTGGTTGGGCTGGCCGACGGGGAACATGCAGACGATCCAGTACTGGCAAGTGCCTACAACCGCCTCCTGCAGACAACGCACGAAGGAGGGCTCCAACCCAAAGAGTATAGGGCCATCTATCAGGCCGATCGGGTTCGCAACGTATCCGGGGTGTGGCTGGGAGCCACCGTCGGCTGCAGCCAGTGCCACGATCATAAATACGATCCGTATACCGCTCAAGATTTTCACACGCTCGGCGCATTCTTTGCCGACATCGACGACGAAAGCCATTTTAAAAACGGCACCAACACGATTCCCGCGTCGCGGGCCCCGGAGAAGCTCGTGGTCGGCCCGTTCGACCGTACCAAAGCCACCGAGATGGCGTCGCAGATTCACTCGCTTGAAAACCAACTCCCACCGCACGTGCTGCCGCCCGCGATACAGCCGCCAGAGCCGGAAACTGCGGAAGTCATCTCGCAGCGGACGCTCCTCCTCAAGCTGTCGGCCGATCACAAGCAGCTCAATCGCGAGGTAATGGTGACGCAATCGCTCGCAACGCCTCGAGATGTCCGGATTTTGCATCGTGGCAATTGGATGGACGAAACGGGCCCTCTTGTGCAGCCAGCGATTCCTGTTTTTTTAGGCAGCCTCAACACCAAAGACCGGGCCACGCGGGCCGATCTGGCCCAGTGGCTCATCACGCCGGTGGCGCGTGGAGGGTGTGGCGAATTGACCTCCCGCGTGATGGTCAACCGAATCTGGTCGCTGCTGTTCGGCGACGGCTTATGTAGAAGCACGAGCGACTTTGGAGGCCAAGGAGAGCCCCCCGATGACCCCGCGTTACTGGACCGCCTAGCACTGGAATGGGTTGCCAGCGACTGGGATCTCCGGCAACTCATCCGCACGATTGTGCTCAGCCGCACATACCGCCAGAGTTCCAATGCCTCTGCCGGCCTTTTGGCCCGCGACCCCGATAACAGGCTCTTGGCGAGGCAGGGCCGCTGGCGGCTGCCGGCAGAGGGCGTGCGAGACACTGTCTTGTATGTCAGCGGCCTGCTGGTTGAGCAACTCGGCGGCGCCAGCGTGCATCCCTATCAGCCGGCAGGCTACTACCAACACCTCAATTTTCCGCAGCGAGAGTACAAAGCTGATACAGACAGCCGCCAGTGGCGCCGCGGCCTCTACGTTCACTGGCAGCGGATGTTTCTCCATCCGCAACTCCTTGCCTTCGATGCGCCATCGCGAGAGGAATGCACCGCCACCCGGATGCGCTCCAACACGCCGAGGGCGGCGCTCGTATTGCTCAACGATCCGACATTCGTGGAAGCAGCCCGCACGCTCGCAGAAAGAGCGATCACGACCGGAGGGCCAACCGATGATTCCCGGATCGAATGCCTCTGGCGGCAGACTGTTTCTCGCGAGCCCGACGCGCACGAGCGATCGCTCGTCAAGGGTCTCCTCGCGCGGCGTCGCGCAGAATTCAAGGCCGACCCAAACGCCGCGGTTCAACTGCTTTCTGTCGGTGTGGCTCGCTCAGATGCATCAATCGACCAGGTCGAATTGGCCGCGTGGACAGCAGCAGCCAGAGTGGTTCTCAATATGCACGAGGCAATCGCAAGGTATTAAGCTCATGTTTGACCCCACAGCCAGCATCAATCGCCGCACGTTTCTTGGCCGCTCGGGCCTCTCGCTGGGTGGCGCTGCTGTCGCTGGTTTGCTCGCCCGCGACGGCATGGCGGCGACGGTGTCCAGCACAAGTGGCGGCTTAGCCAGCGATCGATTTTTAGGTGCGATCCATCCGCTGCATCATTCGCCCCGGGCGAAAGCTGTCATCTTTCTGTGTCCGGCCGGCGGCCCGAGCCATCTGGAAACCTTTGACTCCAAGCCGATGCTGGCCCGTTTGGACGGCCAAGAGATGCCCGCAAGCGTGACGGCGGGGCAGCCCATCGCGCAGTTGCAAGGGAAGAAGCTCATCTGTTTGGGGCCCCGTGCCACGTTTTCGAAGCACAAAGAGTGCGGCACCTCGGTGAGCGACTTCTTTCCAATGCTCGGCTCGATGGCCGATCGGTATGCGATCGTGCGATCGATGGTGACCGACCAGATCAACCACGACCCGGCCCACACATTCATGAACTGCGGTACGGCCCTTTCCGGAAGGCCAAGCATGGGGGCGTGGGTGACCTATGGTCTCGGTAGTCAGGCCGACAACCTGCCTGGGTTTGTCGTGATGACAAGCAAGGTAGGCCGCAACCCTCAGCCGATCGCCTCCCGACAGTGGCACTCTGCCTTCTTGCCTGGGCAATTCCAAGGGGTGGAGTTTTCAACCTCTGGATCACCGGTGCACTATGTCAATAATGTGCCCGGCGTGTCGTCCTCGCACCAGCGGGATCTCATCGACACGGTCGCTGCTTTGGAGCAGCATCGCCTTGCATCGGTTGCCGATCCAGAGATCGTGACCCGAATCAAGCAGTATGAGCTTGCCTTCCGAATGCAAACCAGCGTGCCGCAGTTGGCTGATCTTTCCAGCGAAACACCTGAGACGCTCGCGCTCTACGGAGCGGAGCCTGGCAAGGCGACCGTGGGCACCAATTGCCTGATGGCCAGACGGCTCGTGGAACGCGGCGTGCGATTTGTGCACCTGTACCACAGCGACTGGGACCACCACGGCGGCATTGACAAGTACATGCGAGAGATTTGCCCGCCAACGGATCGGGCGGCGACTGCCCTTTTAACCGATCTGGAGCGTCGAGGACTCTTGAGCGAAACGCTCGTCATTATCGGCGGCGAATTTGGACGCACTCCGATGGGGCAAGGCCAGGGAGCGGAGATCGGCCGCGATCATCACATCAAGGGCTTCAGCATGCTTCTGGCCGGCGGCGGCATTCGGGGAGGCATTTCACATGGAGCGACCGACGATTTCGGTTACAACGCCGTTCAAGACATCGTGCATGTGCGGGATCTCCATGCCACGATGCTGCATCTGCTCGGCATCGACCATGCCAAGTTCACAGTCGCACACCAAGGCCTCGACTCAAAGCTCACCGGAGTGGAGCCGGCCAAGCCGGTGAAGGCCATTCTTATTTCTGGTTGAACCGCGCTAGTCGTGCTGGCCGAGCCACTCGCTCTTGATCCGGTCCAGCGTGCCGTCTTCGCGGATCTGAAGAATGGCCTTGTTGAGCCGCTTGCGCAGCGGGCTACCAGTTGGCACCCCGAAGCCGTAGTCAAACGTTTCGAAAATCGGACCAACTAATCGCATGCCGACGCGGTTGGGCTGGTTCACAAGAACCATGAGGGACTGGTTTTCACCCACCACGGCCTCGACCATTCCCAGTGCCAGCGCATCGAGCGCCTCCTTGACGGTCGGAAACTCCTGCACCAGAGCACCACGCTGCCTCGCTGTCTTTGCCGACAGTGCCGCCTGCTGGCAGCCGACGGTGCGGCCAGCCAGATCGCGCGGCCCATGAATCGTGCCAACCACTCGCTCGGCCGTCATCGTGGCGGTGAGCACGCTGGTGAATGATGCCAGCAGCACGATCCCGCCGACCATCCAACCGAAGGCGATCGTGCGTCCCAGCGGACTCCCCACATGTTTATTGTCGCATCCGCCAGTGACAATCGTGCAACCGATCCACCACATCGCCTCCCCAACGCCTCGCAGATATTGATGGGGAAAGGAATTGGGGTTCTCGCGGCGTTCACACCACCACAGCACGTGCCCAGTGAAGAAAGCCAAGGCCATCACGCATCCAAGCAATTCGAGCAGTTGCCACGAAAGAAATGATTTGACGGCTGCCAGAAAGCCGGAGTTGTCGCGATTGCGCACCGCGATGCGCATGCCGGAATTAAAAATTGCGTGCGTGAAGTCGAGCATCTGCTCCCGTTCTGCTGTGATTGCCAATGGACCGAGCGACACATCGGCTTGGCCCGCAGGCAGCACCTCAAGCAACCGAACGAACGTCGGTTCCAGTACAAAGTCGCTCGCAACGCCAATCCGTCTGGCGATTTCATTCCAGATGTCGATCACTACTCCGGTCGGGCGTTTGCCAGTCCACTCGACGACCGAGGCTATCGGCGTGACGGCCACCCGAAGGCGGTCTATCGCGTTGGTGGAGTCGTTCACTTCAATGGGTTCCGGCGGCAAGAGCGCGTTGGGCTGTTCTCCAGTGGCGATCTGGAGTCCTACGCATACGCCCAAGAATGCCCCGATGAAGAGCATCAATGCTCGCCCATTGTGTCGGAGTCTTGCCATGCTTTGGTGCATCTGTCCTGCCTTTCGTTCTTTCCTGCGTTTCAGTCGCTTGCGAGTTCTATCGCGTCGGCGGATCTGCTTCGCATACTCCAACCGATCAAGATCATTCCGACGGCCACGCATCCGATCGCAAGCATCACCATTCCACCCGGCAGTCCCAGCGACTTTGCAACGGCCACGCCGTTGCCCTCGGCAGACTCCGCACCCTGTGTCGCTGTGACTGCGTTAGCCATGCCGGCCATGAGTATCAGGGGCATACTGTTGTGAGCCACATGGCAGATGAGCGCCGGCAAAAGGCTACCCGTTGTGATCGTGATCCACCCCAATACCAGTCCCAAAAAAAAGGTTTGCGGCATTCGCTCCGGGAGCAGGTGAATCAGTGCAAACAGCGCCGCCTGCACCACAACGGCCCCCACCACTCGCTCGCGTTGGCGAGCTTTTCCGACGAAAGCAGAGAGCGTCCAACCCCGAAACAGCAACTCTTCGCAGACAGCCGGTAGCAGTGCCATCAGGCTCCACGAGAGCCACCACGGCTGGTTTTGCATCAACCCCAGCAGACGCGAGGAGAGCAACTGTGTTTCGGCCGATACGTGCGTGCCCTTCACTGCCAATAGAGCAGCAGCTCCGCACACAAAGAGTCCGCTGCCCACGAGCGCAGCCCCGATTGTGCAGCCGGCCACGTGCCACCACTGGCCGTCAGGACAGGGCCATTGGATTCGAAAAGTCTGCCGCAGATTCACTCGCTGCCACCCCAGCGATAAACCCAACGGCAGGAGCACAGCGGTGGCCTGCTGCAGTGGAATCGCGAGCAACAGATCGTCGGGGGCAAACCCTTGGAGATACCAGACAGCAGCCAGTCCAGCCACAATCGGCACCACACCTTGCACGATGGTTGGCCGGGTGCGTGCGGCGGGCCGTGCGAAGACACTGCCTGCAGTATCGGGACCGCGAAACAGGATTTCCTCGTCGGCGAGCATCGCCGCAGTGGCTCGCAGCAACAGCCAGGCGAGGCTTGCCGAAGAGAAGAGCGTAATCGCAAGCGACAGGGCAATCGCGGGCTTCCCCTGCGCCGCCCCGACACCTGCTTCTGCTGAGGCAGCCCGCACCCCCGAGATGGCTGCCCTCGCCACGATCACCTGCCCAGTAAATGGCACGGCGGCCAGCACGCCCCCGTGCTGCTGCGCCGGTAACCCGGGCAGCAGGGCGGCCCCAGCCAACGCGCTCACCAGCAAAATCACAGGCGTGAGCGTGTTTTGAGCTTCTTTCGCGCTCGTGGACGCTGTGGTGACTGCCAGGCATGTGGCGGCGGCAAGTGCTGCAAGGCCCATAAACGCCAGCACCGTCACAACGGTTCCCAGCGTCATGTCATCGATTCTTTCCAGAGCCCCTGCTGGCAGAAAACGGAGGCCGACAGCAGCCGTCAGCGCAATCGAGATCACGTTGGCGGCAAGCGTCGCCAACGTGATGGCGTAGACCGCAAGAAATTTTCCAAACACAATGTCTTGAGTGCGACAGGGGGCGATCAAGAGTGTTTCGATGGTGCCCCTTTCCTTTTCGCCAGCGATCGCATCGATGGCAGGATAGAAGGCACCCGTCATCGTCAAGATCGCCAGAAGCACGAGGATCGCCCCGGCCACTTGCGGTACCATATTTTCTATCGGCATCGCGTCGATGGATCTGGCCGCACCCGAACCCTCCTGGAGAAACGTGAACTGCAGGGGCTCGAGCACGCTCTGGGGGAGCCCTGCTTGGGCCATCCGTTGACGCCTCACGCCATCGGCGAAGCTGCGCATGAGTGCCGTAAATTGTTCTCGCACATGACCGCTCGCAGGATGCACCGACCCAGCATGCACCTCGACGGTTACCGTTTCCTGCTGGTCCAGAGCCTCGACAGCCCCTTTCCGAATTTCAAGCCACAGATCTACTGCGCCGTCGTCGAGAAAAGCCCGCGAGTCCTGTGGCGATTCCACATTACACTCAAGCGCAGCCGGCCAGCCTGTGCGGGGGCCTCGAGTTTCTTGCACAAACTCTCGAATTCGAACGGCAAACGCCACCGATCCCTCACCCGACAAAGCGATCGTCAGCGTGGTGGGCGCTTGCCTCGCTTCAATGTCGACCAAAGCAGTCCGTAAGCCCAACGCGCTTGAGAGTGCCACGATCGGGTAGGTGACCATCGGCAACAGGAGGGTGATGAAGAGCGTGCGACGATCCCGGACGAATTCCAGCAAATCGCGACTGGCAATCGCCAAGGCCGCCCGCCAGTGTCCGACGTTTCCGGTGGATTCGTTGTTCATGAGGCCATCGTTTCCGCCGGTGCGATGGCTCGAAAAAAGGCCTCTTCCAGTTCGCCGCCCCCAGGGCCAACGAGTGCTTCCCGCGTGCCCTCGGCCACCACCCTCCCGCCATGGATGACAACAAACCGCTGGCAGCGATGTTCGATTTCGTGCAGACGATGCGTCGAAAGCAAAATGGCCCGGCCGGCGCTGCGCAGGGTTGAGAGGAACGCCAGCAGGTCGCGCGACCCAAGCACATCCAATGCATTGGTCGGCTCGTCGAGCACCAACGCCGGCGGATCGTGAACCATCGCCCGCCCCAGCGAGACGCGCTGCCGCTGGCCGGACGACAGCCTGCCTGCCGGCCGATGCGCGCATGACGACAGGTCTAAAATCTCTATGAGTTGCACCACGCGAGCGGCTAGAAGATCGCCTTTCAGACCGTGCAGGCGGCCAAATGACCGGAGAATCTCGGTGGGGGTCAGCCGGTCTGGCACGCCTGTGGTGGCCGATACATAGCCCAACTGCCGCCGTGCGTGAACCGGATCGCGTTGCACATCGCGGCCAACTACTCGGGCCGTGCCGGAGGTGGGTTGCAGCAACGTAGCGAGCACGCGGAGGGTCGTTGTTTTGCCAGCGCCGTTGGCCCCCAACAGCCCAACCATTTCACCGGGCAGGACTGCAAACGAAATATCGCGAACTGCGTGGACGACGAGGCCGTCGCTGGCCCGGTAGTGCTTCACGAGGTTAATTACCTCAATCACCGGCAGGTTTGCCGCACCATCGATAGCCGTGGGTTGATTCAACTGAAGCTCGTTCGTCGGCTCAGCCTGCACGCTAGTCCTCCATCACTTCAACTTCCTTTGCCCTGGCCAATTCGCCGACTTTTGCTTCGTATTTCTTCGTCAGTTCTTGCACCTCTTCCTTGGTGCTCTCGCAGTCGTCCTCTGTGATGGTACCGTCTGTTTTCTCGGTGTCGGCTGCCTTGTTGCCGTCGCGACGCACGCTGCGAATAGCCACGCGAGACTCCTCCGCCAGTTCCTTAATGCGCGATGTCATGGTGCGACGCACATCAGTAGAAAGTGCCGGAATGATAATTCGGATGACGCGGCCATCGCTCTGCGGATTGAGACCTAGGCCGCTAGCGTGTAAAGCTTTTTCAATGTCCTTGATCGTTCCTGGGTCGAATGGACGCACAACGATTTGGTTAGGTTCGGGAGCACCGACACTGGCCAAGGCCTTGATCGGCGTAGGGGAGCCGTACACGTCGACTCGCAAGGAATCGACGAGGCCAGGATTTGCGCGACCGGTGCGGATGCCTGTGAGGGCGTGGCGAAACACACCGACCGCCTTCTCCATTCGTTCTTCGGCATCCAGCAAAATATCGTCGGCCGGCATGAGAAACTCCCGGGTATGAGGCGTGGGGGCCGGCATGCTTGCCGACTCGCCCTGATTCTGACCTGAACCGTGCAACAGAGGCAACTCCGCTGCAACGCGGGTGGGTGCTGCGTGCGGCGATCCGGCCCCAATGCCGGGCTTCTAAGGGGGCAAGTTATGAGCGATTCACGATTGAGTGAATGATCGTGCCAATTTTTTCACCGGCCACGGCCCGCTCGATATTGCCTTCCTTACGGTAATTAAACACAAGAATTGGCATGGCATGCTCCATGCACTGCGAGATGGCCGTTGCATCCATCACTCGCAGGTTCTGCTCGCGGACCTGCTGGTAAGTGAGCTCCCGGTAGAGAACAGCATGCGGATTTTTTTCGGGGTCGTCGGAGTAGACACCATCTACGCGAGTGGCCTTCATGAGGATGTCGGCCTCGAGTTCGAGCGATCGCTGGGCAGCAGCGGTGTCGGTAGTTACAAACGGGCTCCCCGTGCCAGCCGCGAGGATTACAATCCTTCCCTTCTCGAGGTGACGCTTGGCGCGCCGGCGAATGTACGGCTCGGCAACTCCCTCCATGCGAATTGCCGTCATGAGTCTCGTTTGCGCGCCCACGCTTTCCAATGCATCCTGTAACGCCAGCCCATTGATCACAGTGGCAAGCATTCCCATCGAATGGGCCGTGGCCTCCTGCACGCCTGTGTTGCCGGCCGTAAACGATGCTCCACGCAGAATGTTGCCGCCACCAATAACGACGGCCACCTGCACGCCGCGAGAAGCCGCTTGCACCGTCTGGCGGGCAATGTGGACGACTTCGTCCATCGATATCCCGCGCTCGCCTAATCGCGCAAAGCTATCCCCGGAGAGCTTGAGCAACACGCGACGAAAAGGTCCTGGATTCATGAACGTGACGTTCCCTTCTCCCAGCGGGTTCGTGGAAGGGGATCACCCTTAGCCGCCACGCCAAGCTTCCAGTTCTCTAACCGCCAAGCTTCCAGTTCTCCATCCGCTTGACCTCAATGCCAGCGGACTTGGCTAACTGCCCGACTGTTTGCTTGTCGTCCTTTACGAATGGCTGCTCCAGCAGAACGCACTGGCTAAAGAAATTCCGCAGCCGTCCTTCGATCATCTTGGCGATAATGTTTTCTGGCTTGCCTTCGCTCCGGGCTGCTGCGGTGAGAATCTCCCGCTCTTTCTCGACAACTTGCGGGTCGAGGTTTTCCTTTGAAAGCGCCTGAGGGGCACTGGCCACAACGTGCATGGCGATGTCTTTGGCCACGACGGCTGCGTCGGGGCCATCTGTTTTGCCTGCAATCTCAACCAACGATGCCTTCGATCCGTCGTGGTGCGCATAGCCGCCGCAAGGGGCGTCAATCCGACAGATGCGGGACAGCTCAACGACCTCTCGCATGCGATTGAAGAGATCATCCTTCAGCTCGCCGAGCGTGCGGCCGGGAGTGGAGAGGCTTTTCTGAGCCAACAATTCTGCGGGCGTTTTTGCGCCTGGGCCAAATGCCAGTGTCTTGGCGATGTCCTCGGCAAGTTGCTTAAAGTCTGGACTACTAGCCACCGGGGCACTTTCGCACTTGAGTTCGATCATCGTGCCGACCTTGTGAGCCGGATCAACGGAAACAGCCAAGCGGCCCGTGCTCGTTTCGCGGTCAGCTCGCATGGCCTGTGTTTTGATGCCCTGTTTGCGGAGCCACTCCACGGCCTGTTCGGTATTCCCGCCACATTCCGCGAGCGCTTTCTTGCACTCCATCATCGGAAGGCCCGTTTTTTCACGCAGGCTCATCACCGCAGCCGCACTGATATCAGCCATGATTCTTCTCTCCTTCACACGCTTGAGGCACTTTTCTGACTGACAACATTCCTTCTTAAACGCATGCTTGCGATAGAGTGCAGATGCACGCACAAAAAATCTTGCGTGTTCCCAGCGGCCAACTCACTCGCTTTCACACGAGCAAAGCGATCGCGAGTCATGACATCTTCGGGGGCTTTGGAACAGCGCGTTTTGCAACGGCCCGAGGCTTCGGTGCGAGCTTGACAGCTTTTCCACCCTCGCCTGAATGACCAGCGGCATCCCCATCGGAATCGCTCGCATCGCCAACACCCACATCCGCACCCTCGGCCGATACTTGCGATTCAGCGGCGGTCTGCGCCTTACCTTCGAGCACTGCATCGGCCAAACGAGCGGAGACCAACTCAATCGAGCGAATGGAGTCGTCATTGCCAGGAATGGGCAGGTCGACCATGTCTGGATCACAGTCTGTGTCGATCAGAGCGACGGTTGTAATGCCCATCTTGCGGGCCTCGTTGATGGCATTCTTTTCCTTTTTCGGATCGAACACCACCAAGCACTCCGGGAGGCGGGAGAGCGTGCGAATACCGCCAAGATTCCGCTCCATCTTCCGAAATTCACGGCGAAGGGACGACTGCATTTTCTTGGAGTACGCGCCGAATTCATCCGACGGCATCAACTTCTCAAGGTGTTCGAGTCGGGCAAGCCGGTTGCGGATTGTGCGGAAATTTGTGAGCGTGCCGCCTAGCCAGCGGTCGCTTACATAAGGCATGCCGCAGCGGGCCGCCTCGCGGGCTACTGCTTCAGAACCCTGACGCTTCGTGCCTACAAAGAGCACGAGGCTGCCGGTTGCGGCCACCTGCTTCAGATATTTGCGGGCCCGCAGAAGACCACGAATCGTCTCGCGGACATCGATAATATGAATGAGATTGCGGCGTCCGTGAATATACGGCCGCATCTTTGGATTCCAGCGACTGGCGCGGTGGCCAAAATGGACACCGGCTTCGATCAATTCTTGAGCCAAGACATTCGACACGCTGACACTCGCAGGGGTTGAAAGGGAGTTAAAAACTGGGGGCTTCAGGGATGTGTGAGTGATCCAATTGGTTCGGGAGTGGCTCGTGGGCAGTTTGGGCTACGGTGTGGCTTTGCCCGCAGAACACCGCACACGATTGGGTTTCAAACTATCGGGTTTTGCCGCGCCGTGTCAACGCACGCCCGGTATCTCCGCTTCAAGCGGCAAACCCGCCACCAAACTGCCCCAAACCAGCCCCTAAAAGCTCGGCAGAGGCTTGAATCGTTCGGTTGGCCCAAACTAGACTCCGGTTTTGCTTTTGCACGCGGTGCAAGAGTTCCCGCCGCTCCTGCGGCAGAGTCTTTCCATTCCTGAACCCCCGAACGGCACCCATGCGACACGTTCTTTCAGCCACCGTTCAAAACGTCCCGGGCGTGCTGGCGCATGTCTCGGGCATGCTGGCCTCCCGGGGCTACAATATCGACAGCCTCGCCGTTGGCGAAACAGAAGACCCTCGCTTTTCAAGAATGACATTTGTCTTGCGAGGCGATGACCGAGTGCTCGACCAAGTTCGACGCCAGTTAGAAAAGATCGTCACGGTCGTTCGCGTGGAAGACATCAGTTCTCGCAACTATGTCGAGCGCGATTTGATGCTCATCAAGGTTGCCGCCGCCGCCGGCAGCGCCCGCACGGAAGTGCAATCGCTTGCCGAAACATTCCGGGGCCGGATTGTTGATGTGGCTGCCGACACTGTGATTGTTGAGATCGCTGGTACAGAAAAGAAACTCGAGGGCTTTATCGAGTTGATGCGGCCGCTGGGCATCGTCGAACTTGTGCGCACCGGACGGATTGCGATGGTGCGAGGCAGTCCGCCCACGCGAGAGTTGACGGAATCTGCCGACGGCGCCCGCCCTGCCGATTCAGCTTCTTCTCGCGATTCATTTGCTTAAATTAAAAATAGATTACGTTTGTATTGGCTCGCTCTCCATCTCTTTTACCTAGTCCATTCCCGAGTTTGTTTCACGATTTCACTCAGCCGCTTTCCTTGAGGAGTCTCCTGTGCCCGCTACGATTTACTACGACGCTGATGCCGACATAAAAGCCCTTGCGGGCAAGACGATTGCTATTCTGGGCTACGGCAGCCAGGGGCATGCCCAGGCGCAGAACCTCCGCGACAGCGGGCTCAAGGTTGTGGTCGGTCAGCGTCCAGGCGGGCCGAATTACGCTCTCGCCAAGAGCCATGGCTTTGAGCCACTGTCGGTTGCCGATGCAGTCAAGCAGGCCGATGTCATCAACATCCTCCTGCCTGATGAGTTGCAGGCCGATGTCTACCGAGACTCGATCAAACCCAACCTCAAGCCTGGCGCCGTGTTGATGGCCAGCCACGGATTTAACTTTCACTTCAATCAAGTCGAGGCGCCGCCCGGCCACGATATTCTGCTCGTAGCACCGAAGGGCCCTGGCCATCTTGTGCGCAGCGAGTTTGTGAAGGGTGGAGGCGTGCCCTGTCTGATTGCCTTAGGCGCCGGTGCCAGTGCCGAAACCAAGAAGATTGGTCTGGCCTATGCCAAGGGGATTGGCGGCACGCGGGGCGGCGTGATTGAAACAACGATTGCTGAGGAAACGGAAACCGATCTCTTTGGCGAGCAGGCCGTGCTTTGCGGCGGCGTCTCGGAACTGATCAAGGCTGGTTTTGATACGCTTGTCGAGGCAGGCTATCAGCCAGAAATGGCCTATTTCGAGTGCCTGCACGAGATGAAACTAATCGTGGACCTCTTCTATCAGGGCGGCCTGGAATACATGCGATACAGCGTGTCGAACACGGCTGAGTACGGCGACTACACTCGCGGCA
This sequence comes from uncultured Planctomycetaceae bacterium, assembly GCA_903877395.1. GTDB lineage: Bacteria > Planctomycetota > Planctomycetia > Pirellulales > UBA1268 > BAIKAL-G1-2R. Next base: position 21,349 of record CAIRDU010000526.1, on the reverse strand, counting down.
AGCGGATCATCACCGACGAGACTCGCAAGGAAATGAAAAAGATCCTGGAGGAAATCCGCTCCGGGCAGTTTGCTCGCGACTGGATTCTGGAAAACCGTGGCGGTGCGGCTATGTTTAAGGCCACTCGCCGCCGTGAGCGTGAGCACAAGCTCACCGAAACGGGTCGCGGCCTCCGCAAGATGATGAAGTGGATCGAGTCGAAGGAAGTCTGATGACGCCCGAAGAACTTCTATCGCGCACTCTCTACGACCAACTTCAGCCCGGCGACCGGGTGGAGGTAGTGCACGGCGTGACGGTCGGTTCGAGTGCGAAGTGGAGCACAACGACTATCGGCAAGGTGCTCTGCCGCGAGCGCCGCAGGCACGGCCTCCACTTCCGCAGGAACCCCGACGACAAGGTCTACAGCGACGTGCTGATTCTGGCTCGTGACGATGGCGAACTCACCACCGTTACGATGGACGAATATACCCGCCTCCGCAAGTTGTAGCCGTTGGAGCTACCCGTCCTCAAAGCCAAGACGCAGCCAAAATCAAATCCTGGTGGCGTTGCGTGTGATGATGCCGCTTAAGGAACGTGGGCGATGATGCACTTGAGGTACTCGCCCTCCAAGCAGCTCGCGCTGATTGGATGATCGGCAGCAGCACCCTTGCACTCGAGAATCTGAATCGTACGAGTGCTCCGCTGGGCCACGCCGGACAGCATCATCAAAAAATCATCCCGCAAAACGGCACCAGAGCAGGAGCACGTGACAAGCATGCCGCCTGGCTCAAGGAGATCGACCGCGAGACGGTTGATCCGGTGGTACGCACGGAGAGCATCGTCGAGGGCAGCTCGGTTGCGGGCGAATTTGGGCGGGTCGAGGATCACCATTCCAAATCGTTCGCCGGCCGCCCGCAGGCTGTCCAGTTTCTCAAATGCGTCGGCCGTCTCAACTGTCATGCTGGTGGCGCCATTCAAATCAGCGTTGGCCCTCGCCAACGCCGTAGCCTTCGAACTGGAATCGACTGCCAGCACACTGCTGGCCTTCCCCTGCACGGCGCAGTGCACACCAAACCCACCGGAATAGCAAAACATGTCGAGCACCCGTCGGCCCCTGGCCAATCCTGCTGCTGCCTGGTGATTCTCGCGTTGATCCAGATAGAAGCCCGTTTTTTGTCCCTCCTCCAGATCGACGCCAAATCGCAGGCCATTTTCTTCTATAAAGATTGGACCAGAGGGTGCCGTGCCTCGCAGAAGCCGGTCGATCAGATGCAAACCCTCGAGTTTTGCAAGCCCGCGTTCGGCACCCCTTAACAGAATCCCTTTCGGCTCCAGGAGCGACTGCAACGAATCGCAGAAAATATCCAGCCTGTTGGCCATCGCGAGCGACGTCACCTGCACAGACAAAAAATCAGCGTAGCGATCTACAGTGAGGCCCGAGAGGCCGTCTCCTTCGCTGTTGACGATTCTGGCCGCCCCGTTGCGGCCGTCGAGGCCAAGCGATCGTCGCAGCACCACGGCCGATGCGAGCCGCTCGTGCCACAAAGCAGCGTTGAGGTGGATGCCAGAATCAAAAGTAAACAGCCGCACTCGCAGTCGACTGGCAGCGTTCCAGAGGCCACGCGCTACAAACGTGCCGTCGTGCGTGGCCAGATCCACCACATCTCCGTCGGCAGGTTGACCCTCAACTCGCAGCACAGCGGCGTCGAGCACCCAGGGATGGCGGCCGAAGAACGGCCTAGCCCGCTTGGGTTTGAGAAACACGGTCGCAGTCGGCAGGCCCTGCTGGTTGGAAGGTGGCGTGAGTACAGGAGCCGAATCGTCGGGCATTGCGTCTGATTTTCTGTCAATGGAGAGGATGGAGGATGAGGAAAAAAAAGTGAACAACTTTTCTCTGCCTCCAGCGTACACGGCCTGCTTCGGGCGCACAGCCTGCTTGCCGTGCAAGGCCTGTTACGCGTGTACAGCCTGCTTCGCCGTTCCTTGGAGGATGTGGGGCGATGGCAGGGCATCGCTGCCAGGGTCGGCCTTCACCTTGCGTCGGCCTGTGCGGAGAGCTTTCTTTCGCTCTATCCGCAGCACGCTCCAGCTAAAAACAGCTCCAAGCGGTCCGGCTAGCAGGGCCGGCAGCAGCACGAGATTTCCAACCAATGCAATCGTGAGCATCGAGAGCATCATGTAACCAAATCGCTGCGTCGGTCCAAACGGTGAGAGAGAAAAGACCGACAGGCCGATGCCGATGACTCCCCAACTCTGATACATCGCCCGCGCGCAGCCCTTGTAGGCAAGCATCACAGCCTGCTTGCGATCCAGTCCGTCGGCAATGCCACGTCGGAACCAGAGCATGAAGTGCACAACGTCGTCAACCGTCACGCCCAATGCCACGCTGGGCGCCATCACCGTGCCGATGTCGATCAAGAGCGTGCCAGCATCAAGCGACTTGAGCAGCGAGTTGCCCCAGCCCATACCCCCAAACACCATCACGGCGGGGAATGCAGCGGGCAGCAGGAGCACCAACCCGGCGGAGGTGGCACGGCAGAGCAACACCATCACGGCCACAATGATTGCAAAGTCAACCACAAATCCAAAAAGAAGTCCGTCGAGCAGGGAGTGCTGAGCCTTGTAGACCAGCGGCACAAGTCCCGTGTATTCGACTTTCACGCCGTCCACACCATCCTTGCTGAGTTGGGCGATGATCGGGTGGATCTTCGTGCTGAGATCTTTTTGAAAGAGCGCATAATCGACCTCTTTTGTGGCGCTCACTCGCGCGCTGATTCTCCACAGTTCCTCGGTGTGGCCCGGTAGCGTGCTGCCGTCGGCAGCGAGGCCGCCATCGAGGGTCACTTCTCGCAGGTAGTCGCCGCCTAGAAAATCTTCGCGGTGTGCGACTAAGCGGCGGTTGAGCACGCTCCGTTTTGTTCGGGCACCCAAGCCAAAGGCCCTCGCTGCAACGCCGCCAACGCCGTCTCCACCCGAACCGGAATCTAGGCTGCGGCCAAACGTGACCGTTGAGAGCGAACTGCCGACCTCATCGAGTGTGCCAATCTCTTTTTGGATAGAACCGACGAGTTCCATGCGCTCTAGGAAGTTGAGCGAACAGTCTTTCTGATCGATCCGGACGAGGATCTCCATGGGCACCAGCGGGCCTAATCGCGATTCCAACCAGCGGTAGTCGGCGCGAATTCGAGCCTTTGGTGCGAAGAGCCGCATCAGTTGCACGCTGCTCTCGACTCGTGTCATGCCGTAGCCCACCGATGCCATGACGAGCAAGCAGACGGCTGTAACGAATCCGTTGTGCCGAGTCACCCACTGGCCAAAACGCCACCACGGGCTCAATTCCATCGGCTGCCAGTCTGTATTTTCCTCATCTTCAGCTCGCTTGCCCACTTTGAGATTCGGCGGAAATAATTCCAATGCAGCAGGCATGAAGGAAACAAGAATCAAAAAGCTAACCATCACGCCGATGGCAGAAAAAATTCCAAACATGCGAATCGGCACCAAATCGCTCACCGCCAGCGTTGCCAAACCGATGGCCGTGGTGCCAGTGGCCAGCGATAGTGGCAACAGGGCGTGGTGTACCGAGCGGCCAGCCGCACCTTCCACAATGCCCGTTTCGGCAATCTGGTCTCGGTAGTAGTTGGCCAGATGGATTGCACCGCTGGTTGTGGCGACATACACCAGCGACGGCATCGTCAACAGAATGGCATCGACGGGATACCCCGAGTACCAGACCACTGCGAGGCTGGCGAACATACTGTAGACACCCGAGGCCAGAACTAACCCCACAAGCAGCTTGCTCTTCAGGCTCCACCAACTCACAAAGAATCCAACCACCAGCGACAGACCAAATAGGATCGTAACGCTCGTCTGCCCAGCCTTATCGATGGAAACATTGTCGACCGGCGGACCTCCCATGTGCAGGGATGGTTCCGGAATCCCGCACTCATCGGTGGCCACTTTTTTGATGATGTCGATAGCAGCATGGAGGTTGGCCCGAGCGGTATCGGCCAAGGTGAGCACCAAACACGTCTGCCGGGTGTCCGGATTGTCGGCAGGCGATCCAGCTTTTACCCCGGGGGCTGGCGGCCCAATGAGGGCCCCTGTCAGCCTCGAAATGGCCTCGTCGCGATCCAAGTTCAGCGGCTCGGAAGTCATTCGCTCAACGGCTCTAGGGCCTGTTTGAGCCGATTTGTAGTAAAGCGGGCGGTCGATCCGGGAGGCTTCCTCGGCAGGCGGCAGGAGTTTGCGGGCCAGCAACTCCAATCGCGGATCGTTCATCGTGCAGCCTTCCCAGCTGATGAGAACGAACTCCTCACCCTGAAAACTGCGGCGAAAGAACCGATAGACCTTTGTTTCCGGGTATTCCAAGGGCAGCCAGCCCTTCACGTCATTGCGGTTATTGCCCTTGGCCTTGATCGCCCCCACCACCACCATTGGCAGCAGAAACACGAGGATCGCCATGATCCCCACGCTGTAACGCTGGTAGAAATTCGGTTTGTGGTGCAACATTATTCAGCGATACCTGATGTCTGCGGAGCCGAACGCTGTCCTGAGGCAAGATTGCGTTGTTTCAGGAGATATCCGGCTGCCCGCCACAAAGCAATTGTTTTCGTCTGTTCTGATGTTTCTGATGGTTCTCATGGTGCGAGCCAATCAACCGTACAGGGAATTGGCTGGACAGTCCAGATCGGTCGCCCCCTTAAAAATCCATTTTTTAGACGCTTGGCATGTCGTAAGTGTTGTGCACGGAACACTTTCTGCCGAACGCAGTGTTTCTGTATTCCGTTCAATCGGACCGTGAAACGGATGCAACCGGCTCAAATAACGGAGACTTTTGCAAATCGTCAGGCGACGTTGTCACGACAGGGGCTGTAAGCGAATTTTCAACGGGGAAGGCGCAGTTTCCTGAGGATCAGATTGCGTTCGCCTTGCCGGCAGTCGGAATTGGGCACCCGTGGCCGAGATTCTGCGATACAGCCTGCAGGAATTGCGAGCACAGTTCGACGGCGCATTCTCATTCGTTGGACAAGAATATGAAGAAGACGTGACTCCGTTTGGAACAGTGCAAAGGTTCCTTTATTACCAGTTCCAAAGGCACGCAGCATCGAACGTCAACTTGCGATCATGCCCTGCCCCCAGATTCTTTCACTGGAATTGGTCTCGTTGAAGGGGGGCAGGTCAGTTGCGACCAAATAAACACCGGATTTATTTCTTGGATTCGGTGACCGCAAGGACAAGAAACACAGCCAATATGGGAATGGCTATGAGGCTTGCATAGTGCCCTGGCGGATGATGGCCAGTCGAACCGGGCTTCGTGATCCACGCGGCCAGCGACATCAGCGTTCTCTCAATCAATCCCAGCGAGAGAAACAACGGCACCAGCGGGCGGTACCAGAGGGCCACAGAGAGAATGCCCAGTCCATAGGAAATTTGCAGCGACCCCATCCATGCAAATACACAAATTATTGCGTGCCTATTCTGCGTGAGATCCAGTCCGGCAATCACCTCGGCACCACCCTCAGATAGAAAGAAGTGAAGGCAGCCGGGAGCGAATTCGAGCAGACCGTAAAGCCCGAGGAACCACGCGCTGGCCACGGAGCCGCGATAGAGATGGTTCATGCTGAGTGGAAGCACATTCATTTCTACTGGCTTTCAATGTGGGCTTCGCCGCAGGAATTGCAGAGGCAGGTGGCATTCACGCGGGCAGTCTTGCTGGTGGCTTTGCGATTCCCCAGGGGCTTTTTCTCACAGGTGGCAGTCCTAGGCGTGCAATAATGATGTCTGGAATCAGACGCCGCGCGTGACGCAAACTCTGATGAATCCGGGATGGATTACGAAACGGGAAGAACGTCATTTGCTCAGCCCTGAAAACCGCAGGCCTGGTGTGAACCATCGCAAAAAGGACGGGTTTTTGTCTGCCCACATCGACATAGAGCCACGGCTCGCTTGTGGGTTGGCAGCACATACTCGTGACCCGCGGGGTCCGTAACTCGCAGGAAAACGCCCACGGCGGCAGTTTCTGGCGGAATTTCCACAACCAGAGGGCCGTTTTCTCGGCAACGGATCGTGACTGCTCTGGTTGGGATGTCAGCCATGCTAGGAGTTGGAATCTGAGTCGGAGTGGTGGGATCGTTCTGATTCATTGGCCGCTTGTGGCGTTCTGGCTAGCGGCCCCAACACCCGTTTCGTCGATGATCTGGATCCACAAAATCACACCCGCATTCTTCACTTGAGCTTTTGAGTCCTCGCTGCGGATTGTCATCTCACTCTCGGCCCGTAACGTTCTCTTATCTGCAGATTCTCTTTGAACTGCATTCGCAGATGGTCTTTCAGAATCAACAACCCGATCTGCTGCACTGCCTGCAGCCACACGTTGTGCCTGTGGCACAGCCTCAGCAGGAGCAGGGGGTAAGCCACCACTCGGATCAGCTGCCTTAGCCATTGCTGCATCCATTGCTGGGAAGTCAGCCCGTTTTTCTAAGGACTTTTTTTCCCCTGCGGATTGGCGCAGCGTATCGGCGTCGGCGGCAGCAGACTCGGACGGCACCGCTTCAAGCACAAGGCTGTCGGAGGGTTCTGAGAGCGCCGCAAGCAAGGCATCTATGGCTGCTGGCGTGCCACTGCCGCCGATGATTTCGTCGCTTTCTCTCTTGCGATCAGACTTTGCTTGCGCAAATTCATCCGTCTGAATGCGCACGTGGCTGGCAGCCAGCAATTCTTCCAACCGCTGACGGCCTTGCTCATCTCGCAAGCGCACCCTCACACGCAGGCCCGTCGGCGGTGCATCGGCCGCAGTGATTAACACAATAGACCGTCCATTGGCATCCTCAATCGCGCCATGCTCTGCGAGTCCCCGGCGGGCACTCTTCTCAGCCGCATCCCGATTCAAAGAACTCGTGGCCCCCAGCGGCGGCGACACCATTGCTGTTTCACGGCCCTCTTTCTCGACGCGAGGGCGATTCAACACCAGCGTCACCAGCACGCCCGCGGCCAACGCACCGGCCATGGCCGCAGTCTGCCACATCCGCAGCGGCCGGAGTGGTTGGCCAGCCACTTCGGGAGTCTGGCTATCCTCTTTTGCTTCGGCCCGTTCCTCAGCAATCCGCTGCGTTTCAATCCGCTGCCATTCAGCTTTCACTTCGGGATCGCCTGCGTTGCTCGCCGCTCCTGGCCCCGTGTTGCCAGCTGCATTGAGCGAGTTGAGCACCGACTGCGCAAAACCAGCAGCAGGCTGTTGCGATTCAAGCTGGCCGAGCGCACTTCGAATGGCCCGCAGATCATCCACGATCTGGGTCAAGTCTGGCGAGGCACGCACTGTTCGCTCTACCTCCGCCGCCTCGGCCTCAGACAGCCTGCCGTCGATCCATTCACTCAGGCGAGGATCGTCTGGCGTGATCGTTGAGGTTGGAGTTGTGCCGTTGAAGTATGCCATGATGATTACGTGTATTTCAAAGATTTTTTACCAGCTGACGCAATTGCATCCGACCGCGGTGCAGGCGGCTGCGAACGGTGCCCACTGGGATGTCGAGTGTCTCGGCAATCTCCTCGTACGTTGCACCCTGCATGTCGCAGAGCACAACGGCCTGCCGCTGCCCCTCGTCGAGTTGGTCGAGCGCTGCAGCCAAGCGTTGCTTGAGTTCTGCCTGCTCCATTCTGGCTGACACACTGGTGCCTGCGGCGATTGGCGATGCAACGGCCACTGGCAATGCGTGCGGCCGCCGACGGCGATTGGCACTCGCGGCATGGTTGCAGGCGATGCGGTAGAGCCATGTGGAAAACTCGCTCCGTTGTTCAAAAGTATGGAGATGACGAAACGCGGACAGAAACGTCTCCTGCGCCAAATCCCTCGCCGTTTCCGGGCAGCCACAGAGCCGCTCCAAAAGCGAATGAATCCGTTGTTGATGCCTTTTGACGAGAGTGACAAACGCGGCTTGACTGCCGGCAACCGACTGATTCACGAGGTCGTGATCAATGGTGTTGCCGCCGTGGCTAGAGGCCGTGATCGTCGTTTCGTCAGAAAGCATGTGCACGTTGGACGCCCTCAAGCCCTCAAAAGTTCCGCTCGATTTTTCGTCACTGGAGATCTCATCGTTCACCATTCACTTTATTCCGCCCGATTCTGTCTGGTCATGCCGGCGGTGCCCTGTCAATGTCTCCGCCCGGCTGGAGACCGTCAAAGGCCGGCTGCCATTTCCGACTGCGAGGCCTTGTCGCGGCCGAAGCGGCTGCCACGAAAGCCACCACCACAAGCACGCTGCCAACGCGAGCAGCACAAGCGAAACCAGCTGTGAGATCGAGAGCACAGTGCCAAGCGCAGGCGGTTCGTCAACGCGGATCATTTCTAGGAGCAGTCGCGAGAGCGGATGGAGCGTGAGCACCATCGCAAATACCTCACCGTTACGACGGGCCAGCGGCGTGAAGCAAACAGCCAGGAGCGACAGAACAGCCGCATCGATCGCGGCATAGATCTGCACCGGATGCACCGGCAGGCTCCACGGCTTGGCTGTGATCGCCACAGACTCAGCGATGCCAGCAGAAACTCCAGTTGCAGCCATCGGCAGCAGTCCATGCGTTGCCTGATCCAGCCACGGCGGACTCTCTGGAGGAAATTGCACGGCCCACGGCAGATCGCATGGGCCGCCGTAGCAGCAGCCATTGAGAAAGCATCCCACGCGGCCAATCGCGAGGCCTAGGAGCAGTCCGGGCGCAATACAGTCAGCCAAACGCGAGAGCGAAAGCCGTCGCCGATGCGCAAAATGCCACGCGGCCAACGCCGCAGTCGGTAGCGAGCCAAAGACGACGAGCCCGCCTGCTGCGAGATTGAGCACGGATTGAAGCGATGCAAAGAGACTTTGCCCGGGCCGAAAAAACTGCTCGTGGTATTCCAGAACGTAGAAGAGCCGTGCGCCGACGATCCCCCACAGAAAAACTTCCATGCCCAACGCCAGGATTGTGTCGGCATCGAAGCCCATGAGACGGCCGCGTACAATCGAGAGCCACGTTCCTGCAGCCGCAGCCAGCAGCAGCATCATGCCGTACCCTCGCACAGGCACCCCCTGCCCATCATCAAGTGCCGGCAGAAGCCAGAGGATCATGGCGCCAGCGATCGCCAGCGGCACCCCCAGCGATCTGGCCGCCTCTGGCCAGCCATGCCGTAACGCCACCACCACCAATCCCGCGATGCCTGCCACCGCCCACACGGCCAGTAACAAGCCCCAGCCGAAGAGCGGTAGTTCGCCATCGGCACCAATGCGAGAGGGAATATGAAAGAGCGTGGAGAGCATCGCCGGATTGTAGTCCTCTGTTGGAAAAAGCGTTCAGGGATGCCCATCATCGCGGCGGCAGTTCCCGATTGTCGATGAGCCGCGTGGCCCCCACTCGACCGGCCACAAGGGCCACGGCCTTTTCTTTGGGTCCATGCGGATCTTTGAGCGACAGCGGTTCAAGTGTCAACGGATCTACAACGGCCGCATAGTCGACGGTGATCCCACGGGCTGTCAGCACATCCCGCATCGCCTGCTCGATTCCGCTGGCAGCGTCTCCGGCCAGCCAGAGTTGTTCGGCGCGAGTAAGGCTTTCAAAGAGAGCCAGCGCACGGGCCCGCTCTTCGGGAGAGAGGTAGGCGTTGCGAGAACTCATCGCTAGGCCGTCCGGCTCCCGAAGGGTTGGGCACACTACCAGATCAATAGGCAGCCCCAAGTCGCACACCATCCGTTTCACAACCAACGTCTGCTGCCAATCCTTTGCGCCGAAATAGGCCACGTCTGCCGGCACGGACAGAAACAGTCGGCAGACGACCGTGGCCACCCCTTCAAAGTGGCCCGGACGCACCTCCCCTTCAAAGCGTCTAGCGGGTCCGCACACAACGATCCGAGTCGCATCCCCCGGCGGATAGATCACAGAAGCCTCGGGAGCAAACACCTTCCCCACTCCGTGGGCCTCCATGAGCCTGCAATCAGCGTCGAGCGAACGAGGGTAGCGTTCAAAATCTTCGTGCGGACCAAACTGCGTTGGATTGACGAAGATCGAAACGGCCACGTCGTCGCACTCGTGAGCAGCACAATCCACGAGGCTCGCGTGGCCGGCATGCAGGCTTCCCATCGTGGGCACAAAACCCACTCGCCTGCCAGCGGCTTGTGCTGCAAGAACCCACGCCCTCATCCGCTTGGGATCCCGTTCAATTTCCAGCATCACGCCAGCGCCTCAACGGCAGCGACCGCATCTAGCGTGGCTTGCCCAAGATCACTGGCATCCAGTACGACGGCCGCCTTGGGATGCCCAATGCTTTGCCCGGGCTGACGCAGTCTGGAGAGGAGGCGGCTTTGCAGTCGCATGAGGGACGTTACTGTGTCAGCCGACGACACGCCTGCCACCGCACCAGCCGGAAGGAGGTCGGAGAAATAATCGGTGTGCGGCCCGGACTGCCCCGCGCGGAAGGCGATCCGCTCCAAGAGCACCTCGGGAGTGACCACGAGCAGAATCACGACATGCGGCACCATGGTACCCGATGCGATCTGCAAAAAGTCGTTGTCAAACCGCACTCGCATCGATGGGGACAGAATGTCCCCGGCGGCCAACTGAAGCGTCTCCAGCCAGTAGTCAGTGACGGTGCCGTGCGGATCCACTGGCCACACATCCGCATGGAGCGGTTGCGCATAGGCGACCAAGGTTCGACGCCATTCGTTCTCCGGCCAGCCGTCGTCAGAGTCGAGGCTCTGGTCATCGCATTCCGCGATGGCTGATGTGCTGGCCACGGTTTTTGTTTTTCTGTTTTTTGTAGCGGACTTCACCGCCACGGCTGGGTTTCCGATCCCACCAAATACCTGCGGCGGCACAGGGCCAGGTGCATGCATCAACCGAGCTAGCGTGGCATCGGCAATCGCTGCTGCCACCTCCGGCGCACCGCTACCCGGCACACCCACTACCGATACATGGAGGTGAGGTTGCGAGATATTGTCGAGTAATGCCTGCAGCGTGCAGCCTGCCAAAGGGTGTTCGAGATGAGGCGCGATTTCCACGCAGGGTTCCAGCACGAACCGGCGGGTGGTCATTCGGGGATGAGGCAGTGTGAGCGAATCGCTGTCAAGCACGAGATTGTCGTAGAGCAAAAGATCGAGGTCCATTGTGCGAGGTCCCCATCGGTCGCCCCGCTCACGGTGAAGCGTGTTTTCGACTGCCGCCAGCATGTCCAGTACATCGTGCGGTGGCAGATCGGTCTCGATCAGGCAGGCACTATTCAGGAACGACTGCTGCCCCGGTGGTCCGCCAATGGGCCGCGTTTCTCGGAGGCGGCTTGTGGCTAAGAGTTCCACGCCCGGCATGTATCGTACTAGCTCGATCGCCTGATCGAGCTGCTCGCGGCGACTTCCCTGATTCGAGCCGCATCCAATGAGGCATCGTGCCATGACGTCTACCCGTACTCCTGGATCAACCCTGAACTCTTACCTGCTGACAAGCGACTGGCTTCCCGCAGCACAAGACAATTGCGGAGTTTGATTGTACGGCCAGCAGACCCCTCAAAGGCAAATGCCGTATGTCGAGCATCCCCGCCGACGTTCGTTCAGCTGAGTCCGTTCAGTGGGTTAAAAAAGTGATGCATACCCTTTTTGTCACCAGATTTTCTGTACGGCTCAGCACAAGAAAGGACGCGTTTCCAACGCATCCTGAGCCAGATTCATTTAACAGACACTCGAAAACGGGGGTGACATCCAGGCCACGACCAAGGTCGCCGACTTTCGCTCCCTCAAGTCGCCGCCCCCCGTATTTTATTCGAGTTTACGTCTATTTTTTTGCAAGCCATCAGCCTCGGTCACCGAGGATTTCCAGCAATTTTCGCAGTCCGTGTGTGCCACAAACTGCGTCACAGCCCCGTAGGGCTTTTGATTGCGAAGTCGCCATTCTGCTGACGTAACGCAGGTTGTCAAGGACAACACTTTTCTGCGTACACCCGCGCAGTGTGCCGCAGGCAAGCTGGTTCAAAAAATCCACGCATGTGCCAAAACAGGAGTCCGATAGCAGCAGCGAGTCCGGGCACCGCCAATGGGCATCTGGTGTCGACACGTGTATATATCTAGCTTTGTTTGGAGTGCAATTCCGCGTTGAAATCGGTTTGCCCCCCCTTGCTCGCCTCCTTGGGCGTTTCGCTTCATGCATACTTTTTTTCCGACTCCCAGCGACGACGACTTTCCCGATGGGGTGCCAGACGATATTGACTCGCAGGTGAGCGAACTCCTGGAATCAGTCGAGACTGAAGCAACCCACGGCAGGCCGCCAGACAGTGATCCCGATGCCAGTTCAGAGGCCGTGGATGCTGAAAGCTACTGGGCACTCTCTCGCACGCCGCTGACGAGCCTCGTCTTTACGCTTCCGCTGGTGCTTGCGTACGAAGGAGGAGTGCTGCTTCTGGGCCGGAGTTCCCCCCGCAATGGTGCCGACGTGTGGCTGCGTCACTTGCTCGATGCGACTGGGTTTGGATCCTATTTTTTGTTGCCGTTGTTAATGCTGCTCGGCCTGCTTGCCTGGCACCATTTTGAGCACGACCGCTGGCGGTTTAGCCCGACTGTACTCCTCGGCATGCTTGCTGAATGCCTCCTTTTATCGCTGCTGTTGGTAGGGTTGGCACGGCTCCAAAACCACCTCTGGCCTCTGGAAATCGCAGACGGCCGCCAGGGAATCTTTGCAAGGCTCGTCGGCTTTTGCGGCGCAGGGCTTTATGAGGAGGTGCTTTTTCGCCTGCTCTTACTGCCAGTCGTAGCGTGGGTGTGTCAGCGAGCAGGGATTGGAAGCGCAGCGGCCTGTTTTTACTCGGTACTCCTCACCAGCCTGCTCTTCAGCGCAGCCCACTACGTTGGTCCAATGGGCGACACATTTGCGTTTTACAGCTTCACATTTCGCGTAATGGCAGGCGTCTTTTTTGCGACACTTTTCGTGCTGCGCGGCTTCGGGATCGCCGCGGGCACGCATGCCGCCTACGATATGCTCGTGGGTTTGCTTTGATCGTCCGGGGGGTGAATCACCTCGCACCGCAGTTGTCAAGATGCGATTTCCGCAAAATCCTTTTTCTGGCATCGAGCAAACGCCCAATTGGTGCGCTGTAGTTTTTTTGCCCGCTCTTTTTTTATACTCATGCCTCTGACAAACCATTGGTGCGTGCCATGACCGCATGAACGCATGACCTGAACGCGTGAAGATGGAGTTTTGTTGCGTGCTATCGATTCGCCCCAAAGTGAACGATTTAGTCTTTCAGCTCTACGGCCGCGCGCTGCATCCTGAACTGTTCCAGATTTTTACGAGCCGATCGGTCGAGCGGGGCGGCTATCAGGCCACTGTGTCAATCACGAGTGCCGGTCACTTTGTCACGTGGCGCAAGGACGGGCTCACGCTCACTGAAGTTGCAACCAGCGCAGGCCAGCCGCTGCCGCAAAAGCGTCGGCTCCTATCGTACCGCCTGAGTGGTGAACGCAGCGATCGAATGGTGTGCCGCGGTGGCGCGAGTTATCAAATGTGCTTCCAGCTCGAGACCATTGCGCCTGAGGTTTTTTGGACGTTCCAGCAGGAACTCTGCGTGGAAGCCACCAAGCACGGTCTGCTTCACCGGTTCGAATCGGGGGGTCGCATGGCGTTGGGGGCCATCAGTTGGGTTACGATTGAGACCCGCGACAAGAGCTTGCTCGTGCAGGCCTTTCACACATTTCCAGACGACCTCGCGGTAGTCAAAAGCCAGTCGATCTTCGAGACACCATAGCCACCTTGAGTGCATACCATGCCCACACTTCCAGCTGTTTCAACAGTGCCCGCCGCCGCTACGCTGGGCACAGCGACACCCAGAAAAAGCCGCGTGCTGATCGCGGACGACAACGAACCCAACCGCGAACTGCTCGAGGTCTATCTCGCTGAAATCGACTGTGAGATTGCCACGGCTGTGGACGGCCGCGATACGCTCGACCGAGTGGCCGCCTTCGAGCCCGACGTGATTCTGCTGGATGTGATGATGCCGAAGCTTTCCGGTTTTGAAGTTTGTCAACGGCTCAAGTCGGATCCTCTCACCAGCCGGATTATGATCCTGATGGTGACGGCTCTCGGCGAACTCGGCGACATCGAGCGGGCGGTTGAAGCGGGCACCGACGACTTCCTTTCAAAGCCCGTCAATAAGGTCGAGTTGGTCAAGCGCGTTGAAAACATGCTGAAGCTGCGACACGTGAGCGACGAACTGGAACGGCTTCGGAGCTATATCAGCAGCATGGACGATGACTTGCCACCCAGGCAATCCAGCCAAAAACGCGCTGTGTAACCAGTGGATTTCATTGCGCCCCAGAGTGAGAATACTGAATTAGTTCTCCCTCGCTTCCGTTCGCCGATCCTTTAGGCCCACGTACTCCAGTACTCGCATGGTGGCTGGCGATTTGTTGAGCACATAGAGATGAATCCCGGGCACGCCGCTCTTGAGCAGTTCTTCAACCTGCCTCGCTGCGAATCCAACACCCGCTTCAAACTGAGCTGCCTCGTTGTCGCCGGCCGCCTCAAAGGCTCTGGTGAAATCGTCAGGCAGTCGAGCCTTGCAGAGCGTCGCGATGCGACGAACCTGCGCGTAGTTGGTGACAGGCATCACGCCCGGCACGATCGGCGCGGTGATGCCCATTGCGATACAGCGGTCGCGGAAACGAAAAAAATCGACGTTGTCGTAGAAGAGTTGTGTGACCACAACATCCCCACCGGCATCGCACTTGCGTTTAAGATTTTCAAGGTCAGCCGCAGGGCTCGCCGCCTCCTGGTGCGTTTCGGGATAGCCTGCCACGAAAATGCCAAACTCTGGGAATTCACTGCGAATGAGCGAGACCAGTTCGGATGCATACCGCAGGCCACCAGCCACCTGTTGAAATTGTGTCTCACCTTTAGGTGGATCGCCTCGCAGGGCCACAATGGCCGCCACTCCCCGGGCTCGAGCCGCAGCCAGATATTCTCGCAGTTCGTCGGTGGTTGAGCCGACGCACGTAAGGTGGCTGGCCACTGGCAGGTTATAGCGGGAGCGAACGCCGTCGATCACATCGAGTGTCGTGTTTCGCGTCGACCCACCTGCACCGTACGTGCAGGTGATGATGGCCGGCTGAAAAGCCATCAGTTCTTCGACCGTCCGCCACATCATGGCTTCGGATTCGGGAGTTTTTGGTGGAAATAATTCGAACGACAGGCCGAGCCGGCCGTTTGCATACGCTTGGTGAATTGACACGACTCGTTGCCTCAGGGAAGTAGATGGGATGCTAGGTTAATGGATATGTATGAAATGACGCTCAAGGATTCTAGAGCACTCACTCATTTCGATCACACGTGGCAGAAAAGGAGCCATCGTAACCCCTAGGCATCGACTTGTGGATGTTTGAAGACACGCGAGGCGGCTGGCGTGACTGCGGGCATCAAAACTCAAAAAGTGAAAACGAGGCTACGACAGTGCTGTCGAGGAGTTGACTGGCGTTGAGGCTGGAGCCGACATCCGTTCCAGGGCTGTAAGCAGTTCCCGATCCGCATCGAAGAACGCAAGCCCCCGGCGGGCCATCATCCGCTCCAGCACAATGGCGGCTTGCTCGGCTGTTGTATGGCCCCCGATGAGCTGATTTGTAAATGCGGCCACGTGTTCCTCCACCAGACCTGCCACGGTGGCCGCCACGCCGATTCTCGCACCGCATGGGATCGACGTATTGATTCCCGTTTTTACACAGTCGCCAATCATGGCACCTAGGAACTGCCTGCCTGTGTGGACTGTTGTGCGAGTGTTGTCGGGCAACAGTTGGTGGAGCCGGACGGGGCCGTAGGTGGCCTTCAAGTTGCTCGTGATGGTGCCGGCGGCGAGATTCACCCAACTGCCCAGATGACTGTGCCCCAGAAACCCGTCGTGTGACTTATTTGAGAATGGCTCCAGCACGCTTGCTTCCACCTCGCCCCCTACGCGGCAGTCGTGGCCGATGGCCGTGCCGCCGCGGATCCACGCATGTGGATTCACTCGGGCGTTGCGTGCGATCCAGATCGGACCATCCAAGCAGACGAATGGCCCAATCTCGGCGCCAGCCTCGACAACCACCGGCCCGTGCCGCACGACCACGTGCTGTGCGACAGATGCTCCTGCGGCCACAAAGAACCCCGGCTGTTCCTCGCGATAGCGACCCGTATCGAGTCGGATAGCCAGCCCACCTACGATGGCCTGCTCGTGTGCTGCCACCACCTCATGCGGTTGCGATACCATATCGACCGCACCATCCAGCGCATCCAGACCCAGCGATTCTATTTCCCCGACGGCATCGTCGATGCTTCCAGCCAGCAATGCATCAATGAGCATTCCGTCCGAACGGCAATCAGAACCACTGCCCGAACCGCGGCCATCTCCAGAAATAGTATCCGGAGCACGATGGAGCAACGCCACCGCCACTGCCCCGTCGCATCGCATCACACCCCGGCGACCGGCTTCCACAACGCTTCGCATGGTCACCATATTATGACGGCTCGGCACCACCCGAGCATTGACGATGAGTACGGAGTTGCCGTGGCGCGAACCCTGCCCAAATCCTGCCGAAGCGATCTTCGTATTGGGATGAGTCGATTCGAAGGAGGTTCCACCCCAGAGAGGCATGCGCCTGCCAGCAAGTGATTGCAGATAGCGATGAAGGTGGGGTCGCAACACGCGATGCACATGGCTTATCGGCGGCACACTGCCTGTGGATGAATCGCTTGCCTCGGCGGTGAGTCCTGCGCCAAAACGGCAGAGACTCTCAAAAAGCGTAGTGGCTCCGATCGTCAGATCGCAGGCAGGCCTGGCCGCGGTGAGCACGCCGAGTTGCAAGACAGCCGAGTCTTCAAAAACGATAACATTCATTTATGTAAAGTAAGCCGGGCACACAGTCGCTGACCAGTGCAGTCGCGGGAGAGGCCAGTCATGGTGGTGCTGGCAGTCATGCGGTGCCGGCGTGGCCGGCACGCGACTGTTTTCTGCGGGCCGATTCGAATGGCTGGCAATCGTGGGCAAGACGGCGTAGTCTTTCTGGAATCAGTGCTCTTCACTGGCCGGAGTGGCGAAATGGCAGACGCGACGGACTCAAAATCCGTTGTCCGAAAGGACGTGTGGGTTCAAGTCCCTCCTCCGGTACTCATGAAAAATAGTGGTTTCCGCTCAAGCGGCCACTCAATCTGTCGGAATGGCCGCTTGCGTGTCATTTATTGCGTCATCATCTGAAAATGACCGTCTAGGTGGTATCAGCGCCGATTCGCTCAGCGTTCCGACCAACGGAGCAGGACAGCAAGCCGCCCAGCCACACGATTCGCTTCACTCTGTCAGAAACACACAACTTCTCGCTGTGTGTTTCTGAGACTGCCACAGCACCTAGCATGCTGGCGTTCGCTCAGGCGATCAGGCAGAGAGCACCTCTATGTCTGCTCAACAGTTCGCCGGGCTTGAGAAGTTTGGTTGCGCTTTCCTTCGGTCATACCGAGGCAGCCTCCCAAAAACGACAGAATCGATTTCGGCGTCGGCCAACAACCGCTTCAGTCGATTGTTTTCATTCTCGAGATCCCTCAGCCTCACGCAGGTTAGGACGGATCTGTTCGGCCTGCTCTTTCTTTCCTTGTGGCATTGAATGCCCTTCTTGAATTGCGAACACCACTAGATTCCCTCACTGGAAGTGGTGCCGTTGAAGGGGCAGGTCAACTTTAAGCAGCACTGATCGGTTCAGAACAAGCGACTCGTCCGTAGAGCGTCTGGCGGGCAACGCTCCACCAACCCGGTCGATCGAGCGACAAATAGGGGGAATCCTTCGGCAGCGTGGCGACGAGGTGCGCGTGTGCCTTCTTGAGATTGTGATAGGGCAACGATGGGAAAAGATGGTGCAGTGCGTGGTAGCGAATTGAAAACGGAAAGAAGAGGAGCGTCAGCGGATCGTTGCAAGTGTAATTACACGAATCGATGATATGCGATTCAAAATCAACTCGGCTGCCATCGCCATGGAGGTGGTGGTCAGCCAGTAACCGCATC
The DNA here is from genome assembly GCA_903877395.1 of uncultured Planctomycetaceae bacterium. Classification (GTDB taxonomy): domain Bacteria; phylum Planctomycetota; class Planctomycetia; order Pirellulales; family UBA1268; genus BAIKAL-G1-2R. Next base: position 3,357 of record CAIRDU010000526.1, on the reverse strand, counting down.
TGGTTGAGGAATACAGTCGCCAGTGCCAAGGCATAGAGCATCGGGATGCGCGACCAGTGGTGGACACCCAAAACAATCAGCAGCGGAATGAGCATCGCTCGCAGAAAACAAAGGCCCTCTACGGCCATGATAGACCGCCTGTCGGTCGGCGTAATCGTGCGTTCATACCGTCTATTGAATGTTAGCGATGAGGCTCGTCGCAGCGTCCAATCGCGCAGTTTGGGGTGGAGAAATGTCAGTGGCGCCAGCAGGAATCGCAGAAATACCAACAGTGGAAATACAGCGACGAATGCCGTGTAGCAAACAATGCTGCGGAGGTTTCCCGACTCCATAACGTTTGCCATGTATTCGGGATCTTCCGCCGTGCTGTACATGCGCTGGCTGTGATGGTCGCGGTGGTGTCGCGTGAAAAAGGGACTAGGGGTGAGCGTGATCACGCCGGCGAGCAGATTCCAAGTGGCTTTAAAGACCGGCATCTCATGCTGCCCTAGGTGGCAGACTTCGTGAATGAGCGACCCGAGGCGATAAAGCCAAAAAGCGGCCATGAAAAAAGCCAGTACCTGCCACCATGATCCAAGCGGCGAAACAAGATAGATAGAGGCTGATGTGTAACCGGCCGTGAGGCTCAGAAGAAAATCGGCCCAGTATCGCAGCGGCGAAACGCGAAAAAAATCAGTGTCTGATTCACAGATCGCCTGTCGAGCCTGTCGGATCCATGGCGACGCTATTTCTTCAGCATTGTGATCATCGCTATCAACGTATGACCTAGCCTGGGTTGTGGTCTGCATCGGCACTCTCTGGGAAAGATGACTATTATGCACGGGAACTGAAAAAAAGCGACTGGGCTTCACGGCTGGCGTATGCCAAGTCTCATAAGCGAGGCCCGTCCAAAAAAAGCCTGCCCAGTTTGCAAAATTGGGCGTGGAGGCAGTCGGGCAACCCCTCTGTTGTGCCGTCTGTCCCGTGGCATGTTGGATCTCAAGCGACCCTCGTGCCCCGTGCCGTCAATCTCGCCGAAAAGCCAAGAGATATAAGGATAGGTGGGTCAACGGCACTTTCGCAAGGACCTAGCGGTTGATCGGTTAGCTCAGGCCACCGCAGACGTTCGGGCGACGGTCGGTGCCGTTTTTGCTGGTGCGATCCGGCCTGAGCAACAACGGCTAATCGATTGAACGAGCAACGTCGTGGACAGTTTCAGATTGCGTTCGGCATGCGCCAGTCGACTTGTGCCCGAGAAACGCCTGCGCGTGTCTGAGCTACGGTGGCAACCGCTTTTATGGATCGCGGTTGGGAAAGCATAATCGAGCGAATGGAGTGACTGCGTTTACTCCACTCGCTTCGTCACCAACGCATGGTTGTCAGCGATCAGGCCGTCGTCGTAGTCGCCTAGCACACGCTCCACGGTAAATTGCTGCGAGCGCAGTCGCTTCACATACGCATGTTCGCGTGCTGGTTGTGACGACGCTTGCGCGGAGGCACGCAGGTTGCATTCTTGCTCACACGCGACAGTTCATTCACGGCGCGCAAATGGAAATCAAGATCAAGCTCCTTGCCGTCACGCAGGCCACCATCATCAACGCACGCATACAGCAGGAGACAATTCGTGGCCAGAACCCTGTAGAATCTGCGATCCGCAAATGGCGGTGCCGGAAGCGATGCGTGAACATAGCGACCGTATTTGTGTTTTCAGCGAGTAGTCTAGTCCGCGGCGAACGCTCGAGTTGCCAGATATGTGTCGCGAGCGAATTCATCCAAGTTCCTATGCTTCAGTGAATCTGGATTGTTCTTCAGTTCTCGCGAAACGTTGTGGAAGTCGTAACAATGACCACAGCGCATTCAAGTTGCGGCGAGCCTTCGCAGAGAAAATCCTTCGCCTATTCCCATTGTGATGTACCACCAGATTGAAGTGGTGCCACCAAAGCGTGCGCTGCTGCGTGGAAGGACAGTCCGATCAACGGCATATCCGCAATGGGCTGACGGTTGATTGATCATCGTCGTTCATAAGGTATTCTTCAGACTATCGACGAAAGAGCACAGCGAGCGACGCCTTCGCGGTTGTTTCTTTCGTCGTTTTCCCTTCTGCGTATGCAGTCCACCGAGTCCCGCCACGCCGAGCATGACATGCCATTTCCCCGATTCGCATCATTGTCCGTTTTCATCGGATTTCTCGCCTGCGCCTTTGCGTCTTGCAGCAAATCCGCTGATTCACTCGCCATCCCCAAGCCGCAATCCACGGGGGTCGCGTCTGCTCAGAGTCCGGTTGCGCAGCCCAACTGGATTTGGGCTTCCACACCGGCACCGCAACCCGATCGTGAGCGGGTGTGGTTCCGGAAGCAATTCGCGATTGATCGCCGCTGCGACTCGGCCAAGCTCTTTATCTGCGGCGACGATGGCCTGAACGTCTTTATCGACGGCCGCGAGGTTCTCAGCAGCGATTCGTGGACGACGCCGACGTTCAAAGACGTGAGTCATTTCCTGCCGTCGAAAGAACGGCCCGATGGCGTTGGCCAGCACGTCATCGCGATTGAAACGCGCAATGACGCAGGTGTAGGCGGCATTATCATTCAAATGGATATTGAGTCGTTCAACGGACCACCTCAGAAGATCGTCACCGACCAATCGTGGCTCGCCGTTCACGGCCCCGCCGAGGGCCCGTGGATGCAGGTCGGCTACGACGATCACGCTTGGCCTGCGGCGAAGATTCTAGCTCCGCTGGGTAGTGGGCCGTGGGGGAAGAAAATCAACGAACAAACTTTCACAGCCATTGCCGCGCTGCGAGTGCCGACGGCCACGCCCGTTGCTGAGATGAAAATAGCGAAGGACTTCAGGGTTGAGTTGCTCTATACGGTTCCGAAAGATCAAGAAGGTTCGTGGGTGTGTATGTGCCTAGACACAAAAGGGCGGATGATTGTATGCGATCAACATGGCGGATTGTACAGGCTCACATTGCCGCCGCTCGACAAGACTGCGCCGCCGACAATTGAAAAAATCGACGTCGATATCGGCGAAGCTCAAGGACTCCTTTGGGCTTTCGACAGCCTGTATGTCAACGTGAACAAAGCCACCAAGTACCCGCACGGCCTCTACCGCGTTCGCGATACCGATGGCGACGACAAACTCGATCGGGTTGAAATCCTCCGTGCATTCATCGGTGGCGGCGAGCATGGCCCACACGCCGTTGCCCTTGCGCCCGACGGCAAGTCGCTGTACGTCGTCATTGGTAATCAAACCAAGCAAACAGAACTTGCCGACAGCCGGGTGCCGCTGCATTACGGCGAAGATCATCTGTTGCCTCGCATGCCCGATGGCCGCGGTTTCATGTCGGATGTGTTGGCTCCTGGTGGGTGCATCTACCGC
>CAIRDU010000525.1 GCA_903877395.1 uncultured Planctomycetaceae bacterium | reverse complement strand
TAGCCACGCCATCATCAGCCACGCCATCATCAGCCACGCCATCATCAGCCACGCCAGCATCAGCCACGCCAGTCGCACTCATTCCCGCCGCTGACAACACACAGACTCCACCGCCCCAAGCGACTGCCCCCGCCGCAACCGCCCAGCCCGTATCGGCGGCACAGGCGATCGAACAAGCCGATCGCGTGGTGCGGGTGTCTGCCGATAGCCTTACGCGTTTGGTTGGACTGGCTGGCGAATCGCTCGTGGAAACTCGCCAACTGCGTCCGTTCGTCGATTCGCTGCTCCACCTGCGGGCCGCGCACGTCGAACTTTGCGACACCTTCGCGGTGGTTGAGGAAAAACTCAAGGGGGAAGACGTATCAATTCCATCACCACTCTTGGGAATGCTCGCGCGGGTGCGAGAGCGGGCTGACCAATGCCTGCTGAGCGTGATGAAACAGGCCGATGATTTTGAAAGTTTTGCTCGCCGCAACGAAGACCTTTCTGGCCGCCTGCACCACGAGGTGATCGTCAGCCGAATGCGCCCTCTGGCCGACGGCATCCGTGGATTTCCTCGGCTCGTTCGCGACATCGCCCGCACACTGGAAAAGCAGGTTCGCTTTGAGGTGCGGGGCGACCAGACAGGCGTCGATCGCGACATTCTGGATAAGTTGGAAGCACCGCTCTCTCATCTTATTCGCAACGCTCTCGACCACGGCATCGAGCCTGCATCCACACGGGAGGCAGCAGGCAAGCCGCCGATGGGCACGATCCGCTTAGAGGCCCGCCACCGCGCAGGCATGCTCAGCATCACGCTCACCGACGATGGCCGCGGAATCGACAGCGATCAACTACGGGCCAAGGCCATTTCCAAAGGCCTCGTGGCGAGGCAGGTGGCCGATCAACTCTCCACCGTCGAGCTCCTCGAGTTTCTCTTCCTGCCCGGATTCTCGACCAAGGAAGAGGTAACAGAAATCTCCGGCCGCGGCGTGGGGCTGGACGTGGTGCAAACGATGGTCAAAGCAGTCGGCGGCACGGTGCGAGTGAGCACGCAACTCGGCCGGCAAACGGCATTCACGCTCCAACTGCCAATCACGATGTCGGTGATCCGGGCGCTGTTAGTCGACGTCGGCGGCGAGCCCTATGCTTTCCCGCTCACCCGCATCGACCAGATTTTATTTTGCCACCATGGCGATGTGCGCACCATTGAAGGCAGGCAGTATTTCGAGCGAGATGGCCTCTCGATTGGTCTCGTCATGGCCTCGCAGATCTTTGAATTGCCTGTCGTGGGGCCTCCTGCTGACCCGATGCCTATTGTGGTGATCAGCGACCGTGGCCAACAATTCGGCATGATCGTGGATGCCTTTTTGGGAGAGCGCGATCTGGAGGTGCGGCCGCTGGACCCTCGGCTCGGCAAGGTGCCCAATATGAACAGTGCGTCGTTGCTTGAGAATGGCAACCCTGTGCTCATCGTAGACGTTGAAGACCTCGTACGGTCAATCGACAATTTGCTGATGGGCCGGCGACTCTCTCGCGTTGAATTTGAGCGAATGGCCGAGCAGGCAAGGCAGCGGAAGCGGATTCTTGTGGTTGATGACTCGATCACCGTCCGCGAACTGGAGCGGCAGTTGCTCCAAGCCCGAGGGTTTGCGGTGGACGTGGCAGTGGATGGCATGGATGGATGGAACGCGATCCGGAGCGCCCGCTACGATTTAGTAGTGAGCGATGTGGACATGCCTCGCATGGACGGCATCGGGTTGGTAACACTGATCAAAAACGATCCGGCCTCCAAGGACATCCCGGTGGTGATCGTATCGTACAAAGATCGTGAGGAAGATCGGCTGCGAGGCCTCGATGCAGGAGCCAACCGCTACCTGACCAAGAGCAGCTTCCACGACGAGACATTTGTGCGTACGATCATCGACTTGATCGGCGAGCCAACGCAGTAAGATCGCCGCAAAGCGGTGCAGCGGGAGTACCTTCTAGTGAGAATCGGGATCGTGAACGACATGCGGGCCGCCTGCGAGGCGCTGCGCCGCGTTGTAGATAGCCTGCCCGATCATACGATCGTATGGACAGCGGTGGATGGTGTCGAGGCAATCGCGATGGCCAAGCGAGACCGCCCCGATCTCATTCTGATGGACCTGATCATGCCGCACGTCGATGGGGCGCAGGCCACGCGGCAGATCATGGCCTCCGCGCCCTGCGCCATTCTCGTGGTCACAGCCACCGTCAGCGGCAACATCTCGCTGGTTTACGATGCAATGGGCTATGGGGCACTGGATGCTGTTGATACGCCGATGCTCGGTCCTGCCGGTGAAGTGAGCGGCGCCGGTGCACTGGTGGAAAAGATTGGCACCATTGCCAAGATCGTTGGCACAACGAGCGACTCGCGAAAGACTTCCCGGTCTGCGGCCGGTTCAGCCCCACCGCGATTGGTGGTGGTGGGCGCGTCTACAGGGGGCCCCAAGGCCATCTCCGACTTGCTTGTGCCGTTGCCTCGCGACTGGAACGTGGCCGTTGTGATCGTGCAACACGTGGACGTCGCCTTTTCACAGGGTCTGGCAAAGTGGCTGAGCGATCGCACCGGCCGGGCGGTGCGAGTGGCCGAGCACGGCCAGCATCCCATCGCCGGCGATGTACTCATGGCGGGCACCAACGACCACCTCGTACTCTCCAAGGCCCGTACATTGGAATATCGCGAGGAACCAAAAGAAGTGTTCTTTCGGCCGAGTGTGGATGTTTTTTTTGAGAGCGTTGCGGAAAACTGGCCTCACACAGGGGTAGCGATCTTGCTCACGGGCATGGGCCGAGATGGCGCTAAGGGCCTCCTCAAGCTGCGCACACGTGGCTGGCACACGATCGCACAAAACGAAGCGTCGAGTATCGTGTGGAGCATGCCCAAGGCCGGCATTGATCTGGGCGCAGCCTGCGAAGTGCTCGCGATCGATCAGATGTCCCGCTCGATCGTGGCCCGCATGACCCTCTGACCTTCTAACCCTTTTCCTCCACCCTCTTGAAATGGGCTCTTGCTTCGCCAGCGATGCGGTTCGTCACTCAAGCCGGTGCCTCGCCGGATCCACTCACCGACTCCCTTCTGCGAACCCTTCGATCAACCGCATGACCTCAAGCACCGTTGCTTCGCCGCCAGTCAAACCAATCACCTGCACGCCCACTGGTAGCCCGCAACTGCCGCGATCGGTGTCGGCCGCCGCTTGCACAACCGGATCCGACGATAGGGCACGGCCTTGCTCCTCGCCTGGCCGCACGTGCGAGATCGGCACGGATCCCGCTGGCAGGTCGAGGAGATTTGCGAGCATGCAGGGGGCAGCAGCCAGCAGGAGCGAGGCTGCCGTACCGTGCCGTAATGCTGGCAGGGCTGACACCGGACAGACGATCGCATCGTAATCCATCGCCATGGCATCAACCTCTATGCCAAGGCGTAGACGCGCCTCGAAGACGCGTTGGAGGCCAGCGTCTGACCGAGGCCCCGTGGCCAAAAGCGCCTCGGCTTCAAGGCCTCGCCCAGCCACGTTGGCCAACCCTGCCACCAGTGACCGGATCCACCGAGGCAATCCGGCCAGCCTGAGTTGCCGTAAGACAGGCGGCATGGGTGGCGAACCTGCGAAGAGTTGTCGCACCTGCCTGCCACCGTCGCTTGAGAGAAGTGCCAGATGCACCCACGCGGCTTTGCGTGCCAGTCGGCCATCGAGTTGGACGATTTCTAGGCCCTCAGATCGCAACCCCGCCACTGCTTCGTGCACCCCACGACGCACCGCGACAGATGGCTCCAGCGGTCCCGCGTCATCCCACCAGGCAATCCGCAGCGGCCTCACGGCAGAAAGGGGCCTGAGTTGCGGCGGTGGCGGAATGACACCAACGGCCGCAATCGCGCGTTCCAAGTCGGCCACATGCCGTGCCAGAAAACCAGCACGAGGTTGCACGACTGTGAGTTCGGGCATCGTGCGAAAGCTACCGCCATCGCCCAGCGCCGTCGACCTAGGTACGATCCCAGCAATGCCGCAGGCGTGCGCGGGTTGCCGAATGCTGCCAGCCAGATCGTTTGCCACCGCCAGCGGCACAACTCCCGCTGCCACCAAGCACGCATCGCCGCCGCTGCTGCCACCGGGACTGCGGTCTGATGCCTCGGGATGATTCGTGCGCCCCCAGACTGGATTGTCTGTCTCATAAAGATACATGGCCTGCGGCACATTTGCCTTGCCGACGACGATTGCACCAGCCATTCGCATCCGCTCCACAAGCGGTGCATCGGCCGCATCTAGGCAGTGCCGGCGGCTCGGAATACCCAGTGTCGTGACCAAGCCTCGCACGGCAAAACACTCCTTCACGCTTACCGGCACGCCAGCAAGCATTTGGCTCTTGCCAGCCTCGTAACCTGTGCCGCTGGACATGAGGCGGTCGATGCGATCAGCCTCACCAACGGCAGCAGCGTGGCAAGGTTGCACCAGCGCGTTCAAGGCCGCATGGGTAGCCTGATGGCGGGCTATGTGTTGGGCAACACTCTGGCAAGCCCGTGCGCGGCCTGCGGCCACAGCGTCGGCAATACTCACAACCGATTCCAAAGGCCCAGCTCCCGGGTATCCTTCCATGGTGCCAGTGCATGGCCCAGAACCAACTGTCGCAGAATCAGAATAAATCCTCGACGGGGGCCGACTTCTCGAGCCGTCGGCAATCGGTAGCCCACACGGTATCGCCGTCGAAGAGCACTCCCGTAATCACAACCTCATCACCCGCAGCGGCAGCAGGCTCGGCGCGTGAGATAAGCGAGATGCCTCGCGGCTCAGTTCCCGGCAAGGTGACGCTCGTAGACCAATACGGGCCAACCTTCCGCGTCGCATCGAACGTGGCTGTAAACAGAGCGCCGTCGAGCGGTCGCTTCTTTGTTTTTACCCACATGCTGCCCAGTCGTGCCAGATCCTCCCGAGCCGAGGCATTGGCAGCAATCTTTTCATACACAACCACCACCGGCTGGGGCACTCCTTCCAGGGGACGCCCGGAATCGGCAGCAACTGTTTCCAACATCACCCATTCTTCGGCCACACGGGCCAGATTTTTATACCAGCCCTTGAGGAGCTTGTTTTTTTGCTCGACATCAGTGGGGTCGTCAATCGCAATGAGCTCTTCGTACGCGACCGATGCCTTGTCGACGGCAGCCTCCAGTCCAGACATGTCGAGCGGTTCTGGGGATTGAACAGCAGCCACTGGCGTATCTCGACCTACGTCGTCATGCGTCCCCCCAAACGTTGTCTTTGGATCCTCCGATTTCAGAGCCGCGAGAGCCGCATCGTCTTCAACGGCCGAAGCGTCGATACCAGGCTCGATTGGTAAGTCGTCCTGAGAGGACGGCTCCTCTGGTGCCTCGCCTTCTAAGGTAGGGTCGGTCACCCCGAGCGCATCCAGCGGCGAGGCTTCGGGAAGCCCCGAACCGCTCAAAGCCGATGGCTTTTTATAACCCGGCTGGAATTTTGCAGGCAGCACAAATGCGACTTCCTGCGGCAGCATTTTTGTGAGCTTGAAGGGATCTTTTTGAAATCCCCAAACGAGGATGGCATAGGTGATGGGCAAAGCCATCAATCCGCCAAACACAACGCCAATCATTTGCCCAATGCCGCCCTGCTTTTTCTGCGGTGAGTGTTGCACGCTGACGGGCTTTTTTTTGCCGGCAGACTTTGTGACAGCCCCTACTCCAGCAACGACTGCTCCCTCAAGAGCTTCCTCTTGGGTGTCGCCAAAAAAGCCGTCCGGCGCGTCCTCGCCAAATTCCGTGGTCACAGGAATGCCCTGCGAATCATCACCAAAAGCATCCGAACCGAACGAAAATTCTTCAGCTTCCGCCACCGCTCCAACCACGCCAAACCCGTGCGAGTCCGATGCGTTGTCGTGGTCGGCATCGGTTTCCTCAGTGCCGTGGGCCAGCGATGCATCCACAACCGAATCGACTGCTGTATCTGCCCACTCGTCCATCGAACCCATTTCGTCCGGTGAATCAATGCCGGACAACCCGGTGCCAATCTGAATCGCCGAACTCTCAATTGTAGAGGGGGTTTCCTCAGCCACATGCGATGGATTCCACGCCAACAGATTGTCGTCTACCGGTTGGGACTCAATGCTGTCTCCATCGGTTGCGCTCAAAGACAGTGGTGGAAACACGGCCAACGGAGTTTCGTCGTGTGCCGGGGATTCCGGCGACGGTTCCTCCAGCCATTCCTCCACCAGGTCAGCTCCCGAAAACGAAGCGTCGTCTGACTCGCCCAAACCTCCATCGGCAGCATCTGCTGTCGGTGCGGTTGGCTCGCCAACCCCCTCGCCAGACCCGATGCCGCTAAGTGAATCAAATGAGAAAGAAACGCCTTCCACTGGCTCGCTATCGTCCCCGTCGATTCCGGCCCAAGGATCGGGTGAGTTGTCTTTGTCGTCGGCCATACTTCCCTCGTAAAACAACGGTACCCCACGCCAACCATCGCAGCGTGTCTGTTCTCTGATCAGAGTCTACCATCGCCCTTTCGCTGGGTGCCAACGGGGGATTCTGTTTTTTTATCAGCCCAAACCCTGCAAACCATAGCCCGGCCCGTACCGTCGCCTCAGGCTTTCGACGAGCCAGTGCTCCGAAACAGCGGTACCCGTAGCCTCTTCCACCAGCGGTTCGGATTCCAGCAAACGCCCTCTGCTATGCACCGAGTGCCTCAGCCATTCCAGCAATTCGCCAAAACTTCCCCGGGCAATCTGCTGATCTAGGTGTGGGATCGTGCGTTCTGCGGCAGCCATGAGTTGGGCGGCAAACATGTTGCCCAACGTATAGGTCGGGAAATAGCCGACTAATCCGGCGCTCCAATGGATATCTTGCAGCACGCCGTCAGCAGCAGATGGTGGACGATGGCCTAGATCCGTTTCATACCGCTGGTTCCATGCGTCTGGCAAATCGGCCACATGCAGTTCTCCCAGCACCATCGCCCGCTCCAGATCAAAACGCAACATCACATGCAGATTGTAGGTGACCTCGTCGGCCTCCACTCGGATGAGCGACGGTTGGACGGCCATCAGCGACTGTTGCATGGCAACGGCATCTGCATCCGCAAGCGCGGCCGGAAATGCTTGTTGAGCGAGCGGAAAACACCACTCCCAAAACGCCGGCGACCGCCCCACCATATTTTCCCAAAGTCGAGATTGCGACTCGTGAACTCCCAGAGATGCCGCTTCCCCGGGCGGCAGACCATACCACTCCCGAGAGAGCCCCTGCTCGTACAGTCCGTGGCCAGCCTCATGCAACACACCAAACAGTGCCGTGGGCAAAAATCGCTCGTCCCAGCGGGTGGTGATCCGGCAGTCGTCCGGGCCAGTCGTGGAGCAGAATGGGTGGTCAGTGGTGTCGAGTCGTCCTCGCTTGAAATCAAAGCCAATACCTGCGGCCACATTCCGAACGAACCGCTGCTGCGCGTCGATCGGAAACTGACGGGTGAGAAGGGAAGGATCCGGCCGCCGACTCGAGCCCATGCAGGCCTGTAGAAGCGACACGATCTGACCACGCAGGCTGTCAAAACGTGCTGCCACCGCTGGCCAGTGGGCGCCAGGCTCGTAGTCGTCCATGAGCGCATCGTAAGGGTCGCGATCGGGCAACTGACACTGCCCCTGCTCCCGCTTGAGGGCAAAGATTTTTTCCAACCACGGCTGCATTACAGGCCACGATGATGCCGCGCGGGCTGCGGCCCAGGCCTGCTGTGCCTCCACGCACGTTTTGGCCAGCGTCTCCACAAGCCGCGGCGGCAGGCGGGCCTGTTTTGCATGGTCGCGGGAGAGGAGTCGGATGGTAGCTTGCGTGGGGGGGGGGCCTGCTGTGGCCAACGAACTCTCGGACAACTGTGCCAGCCGCTCTGCC
>CAIRDU010000524.1 GCA_903877395.1 uncultured Planctomycetaceae bacterium | reverse complement strand
CCGTATTGATCAAATCGTTCGCGATCAATGAGGAGGAGGAGAACCCCGCCTCGCGACGTTGGATCGAGACTCGCTTCATGCTCAAGGAGGCAGGAGAGTGGGCTGGGTACAGCTACGAGTGGAACGACGCACAGACTGACGCGGTGCTCGTGGCGGGCTCTGGAAAAGACCGTGTGTTTCGGATTCAAACGGCACAACTCGACAAGCATCCAGACGGAGTGAGAGAACAGGCATGGCGCTACCCATCGCGAACTGAATGTATGGTTTGCCACAGCCGCGCCGCTAACTACGTGCTAGGACTGTGTACGGTGCAACTCAACCGCGACTTCGACTATTCGGCTGCACTGGGCCAGGGGCATGCCACCGACAATCAACTTCGCACGCTTGAAAGGCTGGGAGTGCTCCGGGTCAACTGGTGGGGGAGCGCAGCGTGGTCGGTCACCGATCAGGTTAAACAAAAAGGATTCAAGGGAATCGCGGTACAGCAACTCGTTGCCGAGAGACTCTCCCTGAGCGAGGGCGATGCATCGAAGCATTCACAACAACGCTCTACCCTTCTGCTGAAGGCCCCGGTGGCCACCAACCATCTCGTAGACCCCTACGACAGTGCTCAAGACCTCAATGCACGGGCTCGTTCCTATCTGCATTCCAACTGCTCGTACTGCCACATGCAAGCGGGTGGCGGCAACGCGATGATCGATCTCACGTACCTCGGAGGCTCCGATGGCAACACCCATGCCCGCATGAAAGCAATCGATGAGAAGCCCATGCACCATACGTTTGATCTCTTCGATGCCCGAATCATTGCCTCCGGCCACCCCGAGCGGTCGGTGCTCCTTTCGCGGATGTCTCGCCGTGGCGCTGGGCAGATGCCGCAACTGTCCACTTCGGTTGTGGATGCGCAGGCGGTGCGGATGCTTGGCCAGTGGATTGAATCACTGGACGGCTCGCTCAATCCATCGCTCAACGCCTCGCCGAAGTAGGCTCCTGTTGGATCGGCTCACCTGCAGCCGGCTTCTTCGGCCGCATGCGATCGATTTTTATGCCGCGTGGAGGCAGAGCCGACGCTGGATGGTTTCGATGTCGTCTGGTAGAAGCGGTCGATCTGGATTGGCGGCGGCCACCACAGCGGCAAGCTCCGCCAAGCGAGTCGCCAGTGCTGGAATGCCCCCGGCAATCTCGTGGATGGTGCGAGCGACCTGATCCCGCTCCTGAAGCGATCCGGTTGCCGCAAGCATGGTGGCTACAAGCAGCCGAGATTCATCGAGCGTGAATGGGGGGAGCGTGGCCCGCAGCCGCACGGCCTGCTCCAGCCGGCTATCGCGGGCCACGAGCGATAGCAAACGCCCCTGGCCGGCCAGTACTAGGCCGGCAGTGGGTAGTTTGCTGCGTGTACGATCCAGCAGTTCTGTTAATTCGCCCTCGCGTGCCAGATGCGCATCATCGATCAAGAGAGTGTGCGGCTGAAGCATGTCGGACTGGCCGACTGGGCCAGAGTCGGCAAGCATAGCTGCCGCTGAGGCAAGCGTTGTAAGAATCATTTTTCGGGGATGCAACTGCCGTGCAGCCGCCACATGCTTGAGCACGAGCGTTTTGCCGACACCCGCTGGGCCGCACATGAGCGCAAAGGCATTGGGCTGTTCGACTGCGTAGGCCACGCGTGCCACAGCGGCCTGCTGCGGCAATGTCAGGCGATGGGCGGTGTCAATCATAAGGTAACTCACATGCCAACTGTGTGTCGAGCGGCCCGTGAAGGGACTAAGGGTAGGGCAGGGGAGCCGCGAGAGCCAGGGGAGCCGCGAACGTGAGGGCTTCGCCCAAAACCTTGAGGCCCAGAGACTTTATCACGCCCTCGTGAACAACGCACGGCGGCTGCGCAGCACGGCGCACAAGGAGTACCGCATCGCAACCACATGCCATATTTGCAATCCGATTTCTCCGTACAGGCCCAGGTGGAAACCAGACTCCCGCATCAACCAGAATCACATCCGCAACTGCATCGCTGCCGGATGCCTCGACGGGAGGCTGCTGAACGCAGGCAACTCGCCAACCTCGGTCTTCGAGCGTCCGGGCGATCCCATGCACGAGTGTTGTGCGGCCCTCGCCTCGCCGCCTACCAGCCACCGCCACCACTCGGCTCCCACCAGCGTGCGCCTGCTCGATGCAGTCGGCCAATTGCCGCCACTCGCTGGACGCATGAATCAAGAGTTGCTCTAACGTGCGTTGCTCCTCTGCGGACCCTGCCAGCGTCGCGGCAGCCGGCTTGAATACATGCGTTTGGGCGACCACATCGCTACTCTGTACACACGGCAGAATGTCTGGCTGCACAACAGTCTCCAGCCCAACAGATTGATCGCACGGCGAGTCATCCACGGCAGCCACATCCCCAGCAAAGCGATCCAGAAAAGCCAGATCGAGACGATCCAGTGTCATGGGAGAACGCTCCTAGCATCGCTGCTCGTGGCAGAAAGCTCCCGGGCCACACGTTCTGAACGATTTTTGTGAGCCATGATTTCTTGATCGCGATGCCAATCCACCCACCATGCGGCCATCCAGCAAGCCGCCGCCACAACCGAGAGCACCAGAATCGAGCGGCATGGGAACCGCTGAGAAGCGATAGGCTGCCCAGCCTGTTTGTCTGCCTGCGTCCGCGTGGGTACCGGCTGGATGTCGGCGACGCTTGCCTGCCGAGGTATCGACAAGGGGATCCGTTCTGGGATCCTTCTCAGTTCAGGAATGCTGGCAATCACCAGATCGGAAGAGCGTCGTGTAGGGAAAGAGTGTCTTCGCCTGTGT
>CAIRDU010000523.1 GCA_903877395.1 uncultured Planctomycetaceae bacterium | reverse complement strand
TGCGAATTGTTGACCTGCATCTCGTAGCCCTGCGTAGGCCAACCCTCCGACTGAAACTTCGTGTGAAAGAAAATACCCGAGTTGGAATTTGGCTTGGTCAGCACATCGGCCTTGAAGTGAAAATTTTGAAACTCAGCTGGCTTTGCGGCATCCGGGCCTACGTAGAAAAGATGGCTCCGCACCCCGCGGCAGACAATCTGGCCGTCGGCTACCTTCCAGCTGTCGGCATTCTCGTTGGCCTTCCACTGTGCCAGACTCTTACCATCAAATAAACTCTCGAAACCCGTCTCGTCTGCCCATGCAGTCGGCAGGCCCGCGATAGGCATCGCCACCACCGCCCAGACCGCCGCGATCCGGATCGCCACAGCACGAAAGGCAAAAGACCGAACAAACGAATCGAGTCGTACGTATGTCATGAACAAACTCCCATTTTCAAGGCTCTTATCCTCAATCATTGGAAAGGACGCTCCGATCCACACGCCGACCACGTCGCCAAAACCGGACGTATCGCCACATTCATTGCCAACGGATTCGCCACAGCATAAGCCTGCTGCGAGGCAATCGCCAACTGCCGAAATGGAGGCCGCCCACCCGCTGCCGCCGGGCGTGGCTGAATGCTTGAACGAGGCGGGTTTAAACCATAGGCCCGTGCTTCTATCGATCGACACAGATGTCGCCCTCGACGGCCAGCCAGAGACAGAATGGCTTTGTATTACGCCAGACCACCTCTCCGTCGTCCATGAGGCCCATGTCGGCCGCGTGGTCCGAAGCGTGGCGTGGCCCGACGTCGAACAGATTCGCACGGTCGCTGGCCTCGGCGGTGGCTTGCTCCAGGTGAGAGCCAATGGCGACTGGATCGACCTCGTGCGGTATTCCAATGCGCTGGCGACTCGCTTTCACAAGGTATCGCGAACCCTCGAACAGGCCAAAGATGGCATCGTTCATGGTTGCCAGACGGAGGTCTTGCTTCGCGTGGATACCGACAACCAACTCGACCCGCCGCGGTGCCCATCGTGCCGCCTGCGGCTTACTGCCCGCGAGGAGTCTTGCCCTCGCTGCATGCAGAAGGGGCGAATTCTCAAGCGTGTCGGCGAACTGCTCTCACCCTACACGAGGGGCGCCGTACTGCTATGCCTGCTCACGCTTCTAGGCGTGGCAGCCGAACTGATTCCGCCAAAACTTCAGCAATACATGGTGGATCACATTCTGTCTGGGCAAGCCACCGCCTCCGTTTCAGGCGGCATCGACGCTCCCCTCCCCGACTTTAAAACGAGCTTGCTGGTGGTCGTATTGGCATTGGCCTTCTCGCGTGTGGTGCTTTCGGTGGTGGGCGTGCTCAAAGGGCGGTTAGCCACCTCCATCGGCACAGGACTGACCGGCACGCTCCGTGAAGAAATGGTGCACAAGCTACAAAATCTTTCCATCGCCTACTACGATCGCCACCAAGTCGGGTCGATGATCAGCCGCGTCGCGCACGATAGCGAGGTATTGCACGGCCTTATGCACCAACTCACCGGTGGATTTCTGTTGCAGATCGTGCAACTCATCGGCGTTGGGGCGATGCTTGTCTGGATCAATCCAAAGCTTGCCTTATTCACACTCATCCCAGTACCGCTGGTGATCCTCGGGTCGTGGATTTTCTGGCGGCACGTCTATCCCCGTCACTACCGACTCTGGGACGCCTCCAGCAAACAAATGGCGGCGATCTCCGGCATGCTCTCCGGCATCCGCGTGGTGAAGGCCTTTGCACAAGAACCGCGAGAGCAAGAACGCTTCAAGACGGCCAGCGATCATCTGGGCAACTGGAGGCTGTGGGTCGAACGCACCAATTCCACGTACTCCGCCACCATGCAGCTCGTGTTTGGCCTGGGTGGCTTGATCGTCTGGTATGTCGGTGGCCGCGATGTGATCGGCGGCCAGATGACGCTCGGCCAACTGATTGCGTTCCTTGCCTATTTGGCGATGTTCTATGCGCCGCTGGGAGCCCTTTCCAACTTCACGACATGGCTGACGAGTTTTCTGTCTGGCAGTCAACGAGTGCTGGAGCTCCTCGACACTCCGATCACCATCGCAGAGACTGCTTCGCCGGCCTTGTGGGCAGACCCACAAGGCATGATTCGCTTCGAAAACGTGACGTTTGGCTACGACCGCAATCAGCCGGTGCTCCGCGATGTATCGTTTGAAGTGCAGCCGGGCGAAATGATTGGCATCGTTGGCCGCAGCGGCTCGGGCAAAACCACGCTCGTCAATTTGCTCGGCCGATTCTACGACGTTCAGGAGGGCCGCATCACAGTGGATGGCAACGACATCCGCGATCTCTCGACCAAGCAACTCCGCCAGCGGTTGGGCATTGTGTTTCAGGATTCATTTCTATTTCGCGGCACGATTTGGAAAAACCTCTCCTACGGCCGGCCAGAAGCCACGGTCGAGCAGGGGCTCGCAGCCGCCAAAGCGGCGGGCGCTCACGACTTCCTCTGTCGCCAGCCTTTGGCCTACGAAACGCTGCTCGGGGAACACGGTGCTGGCCTCTCGGGCGGCGAAAAACAGCGGCTCTCGATCGCCCGTACGCTCCTCTATGATCCAAGAATCCTTGTGCTCGATGAGGCCACGAGCAATATCGACGCCGAGGCCGAGAAGAGCATTCAGGAGGCGTTGGCCGTGCTGGTGCAAGGCCGCACAACCATTGCAATCGCCCATCGTCTTTCCACGCTGAGAAACGCCGATCGCATTCTCGCCTTCGATCGCGGCCGACTTGCCGAACAGGGCACTCACGCCGAGCTGCTGGCCGCCGACGGCATCTACGCGAGGCTTGTGCGAATCCAGACGCAGGTCTCAAAGCAGCCCACTGTCGACACACTGCTCGTCGCGGATCGGCCAGCGGCCGACCGCGACACGCCCAACCCCTCGGCGAGAGATAGAATTGAGCGAGATGCTTCGCCGTCAGCTGGACCGATCCGCTGGCTCGAGCCCTCGCGGCATCGCTTTACGATTGGCACGCTCGATCGGATCGAACTCTGGCAGGACGGCGTGCGATTGGGAGCCGGCATCTTTGTTGTGTGTACGTTTCCAGCATCGCAGCCTGACGCCTATCTTTCTGTGCGAGGCTGGAACGAATCGGGCGAGGAAACCGAGTTGGGCATGGTGCGGCTCCTCGCCGAGTGGCCTGCTGAAGATGCCCACGTGGTGCGGATCGCGTTGGAGCGGCGGTCGCTGGTGCGATCCATTCGTCGCGTCGTCGACGTGCGACTCGCTCACGGCTACCTCGACTTCGACGTGGAGACCGACGCTGGCCGGCACGCGTTCACCATGCGTTGGACAGCCAGCCAAGCGATCGATTTTGGTGCCGACGGCAAAATGCTGATCGATACTGAAGACAACCGCTACGTCGTCCGCCGCATGGCCGACTTGCCAGCCGCCGACCTTGAGAAATTTTTGCAGTACGTCTACTGGTAATGCTTCCTCCCG
>CAIRDU010000522.1 GCA_903877395.1 uncultured Planctomycetaceae bacterium | reverse complement strand
TGCACGGAATGCATGACGCCACCTGCGTCCGTCCCGTCTTACAAGCCCGAGGCAAAGCTCAAGTCGTATCCGGGTAGCCCCATGTGTAGGCAAGTGTTTTCCATTCACTGAGCGTGAACGCTACACTAACCAGTGGCTGGAAACCCCTAGGACACTTGCATGGCAACCGTACCTGCTGTCGCGTCAGACAATTTCATACCGGATGATTTTGCGCTGAATAAAGTCGATGTGGCGATGACGCCGCAAGAGAGGTTTGCAGAGTTTTTGCAGACCCGCGGCAAGCGCAGCACGAGGCAGCGCCAAATGATCGTGGAGCACGTCTCTGGCCACCATGAGCATTTCGACGCCGAGCAATTGCTGGCTGAACTCCGCAGCACACCGGAGGGGGCGAGGGCCAGTCGGCCAACAGTTTACCGCACGCTGACTGAAATGGTGGAAGCCGGCTTACTTAAAAAAATGGTGCTCGGTGGCAGGGCCATCTACGAACACGACTACGGCTATCCCCAGCACGACCATCTCTACTGCACATCGTGCCATAGCTTGATCGAATTTTCCAGCGATGAACTCACAAGAATTCGCGATGCGGTGGCCAGCCAGCATCACTTTCGTGCGCAGTCACACAGGCTGATCATTGCGGGGATCTGCGCCCACTGCCGGAGCACTCGAAGCAAGTCGCGTCATCAAGACAGGGTCTAGCTTCGGCCTTTGACTTGTACCGTTCTTGCCGCTTCGCTCCAGCAGTGCCTACACACGCAGCGTGGCATGGGCAGCGCGGCCTGGGTGCGCGGCTAGCGCACCGGCCACTGGCCCGGCAATAAATTCCTGGACCTGCGCCGAGGCTCGGCCGGCCAAGCCGTGCCTATCCATCGCCTGGATCAGATCGATCCCGGCAAACAAAGGGTCGGCGGCCAAGCGCAAGGCTAGGTCGTTAGATTTCCCTTCCCGCATGCCAGTCGTGGCAGCATGGCTGTGCTGCCTCATCGCCTCGTGCAACGTCTGGCGATCTCCCCCAGCTTTTGCAGCTGCCATCAGAATCCGTTCGCTGGCCAGAAAGGGGAGGTGGCTTTCGAGGTTGCGTGTGATCGCACCCGGCAGCACAACAAGCCCGCTGGCGATATTCGTGTACAGCACCAGCTGTGCGTCGGTCGCGAGAAATGCCTGCGGCAGCACAAGGCGGCGAGGTGCAGAATCATCCAGCGTGCGTTCAAACCACTGAACCGCGGCTGTCTGGCCAGCCGTCACAGACAGCCCCATCACGAATCGCCCTAGGCCGCACATGCGTTCCGCTCGCATTGGATTCCGCTTGTATGGCATCGCGGAGGAGCCCACTTGGTCTTGCTCGAATGGCTCTTCTAATTCACCCGAGGCTGCGCTGAGCCGCAAGTCGTTGCCCGCCTTGTGAGTCGACTCCGAAATACCCGCAAGCGCCGCGACTACCTGCGAATCCACTTTCCGCGTATACGTTTGGCCGGTGACGTCGTACGCCGCACAAAAACCCAGCCGATGCGAGACCATCTCATCCAGCGCCCTTACTTTGGCGTGGTCGCCCGCAAAAAGCTCCAAGAAACTTGCCTGCGTACCCGTTGTCCCCTTGACGCCTCGGGCTCGCAGCAACGTGCGCCGGCGAGTAATCTCCTCCAGATCCAAGAGCAGATCGTGAATCCAAAGGCAGATTCTTTTACCAATCGTAGTGGGCTGCGCTGGCTGCAGATGCGTGAGGCCGAGGCAGACGATGTCTCGCGTTTCCATCGCTTTTGCAGACAGTCGCTCGATCACGGTGGCCAGCCGACCAGCAATCAAATCGAGTGAGTCTCGCATGAGCATCAGGTCGGTATTATCCGTGACAAACGCACTCGTCG
>CAIRDU010000521.1 GCA_903877395.1 uncultured Planctomycetaceae bacterium | reverse complement strand
GGTGTTTCACACAACGATCACCGACTCGCTTGACGATGGCGTGGCTGCTTTTCGGATTGCGGCCTCACGAGCCGACGTGATTGTGGCTACGGGAGGGCTGGGACCCACAGCAGATGACCTCACTCGCGATGTGCTCTCCCTGGCCGTTGGTTTACCGCTGGAGCTTTCGGAAGTGGCATTGGCAGCCGTGGAGGCCCGGTTTGCCACGCGGGTCATGCCGATGCCTGCGACCAATCGCCGACAGGCCATGTTTCCGCAGGGCAGCCGAATCATTCCGAATCCCGACGGCACTGCTCCGGGCATCGATCTTGATATTGCGAAGGTGGGCGGCGGCACATGCAGGGCGTTTGCGTTGCCGGGAGTGCCGTCTGAAATGCGTGTGATGTGGGAGCAGTCGGTGAAGCAAGCCCTGCTGGCAATGCAACCCGATGCCAGCACGCTTGTGTTTCGGCGAATTAAATGTTTTGGTGCGGGCGAGAGTGCCGTCGAAACAATGCTGCCCGATCTGATTCGCCGGGGTCGCGACCCATTGGTGGGAATTACGGCGCACGAGGCCACCATCACGCTTCGCATCGCGGCACGTGGTCGCACGGTGCCTGAGTGCCTAGCAAAAATTGCTCCAACGGAGGCAATTATTCGGGAGTGTTTGGGGCAACTCGTGTACGGAGTGGAAGACGATGAGATCCAGGACGCTGCGTTGGCAGCTGTCGATGCGGCGGGAGCAACGCTTGCCACCATCGAGGTGGCCACGCATGGACAGGTAGCGTCGCTTTTCGCTGCATCAGCGGCGCGGAGGGCTCTGGAAACGTCCAACGCGCAGAGTACACTTCGAGCCAACACGCTGGTTGGCAGTATCGTTGTGCCCGACGGCAATGCTCAGGCCTCCGTGGATGAACTTGTCGAGCAGTGCCGCCGAGACTTTCGAGCAACGCATGTTCTGGCGGTTGGATCTGTTGTGACCGATGGACAGAAGGGCACCAGCGGCGAGGCCGTCGAGATTGTGCTGGCTGGCCCACAGGGTACGTTGCGGCTTTGTCATCGCCTCGGCGGCGGTGGCAGCCTGCGAAGATCGCGTGCCGCTAAGACGGCTATCGATCTGGTGCGAAAGGCCTTGGAAGTGAAACCGTCTCTCCACTCGTGGTAGGTATGCCAATGATCCCAGTTTCGAAGCTTTCTACTGGAATGTCATCTCCCGAAAGCCGTCGCACGCTGGTGCTGGTGCTGGGGTTGGTGGTGCTCGTGACGATTATTTGCTGGCCGTCGCTTGCCGGCCGAATTCAGTATGCCAAGACGCGAGCCGAATTAGCGGCGATCCGCGATGCCGCGACTGGCGCAGAGCTCGCGCCAATCGGCAAGCTTTTTACCACGCTGGCGCGAGTAATCGGGCCAGCGGTGGTGAATGTCACATCGAAGCGACGGGTGCTCACGCTGGCCGATGAGATTACGAGCCTTCGAGGGACGATGCCACGAGGGGCCATTAGCGAATCGGTCGGATCAGGCGTGATCATCAGATCAGATGGCGTGATTGTCACGAACTACCATGTGGTAGCTCAGGTTGAGGAGATCGACGTGGCATTGGCCGATGGACGGCGATTTGTAGCAACTCTCTTGGGGTCGGATGCCGCGACGGACTTGGCTGTTTTGAAAATTGACGCCAATCACCTGCCGACTGCGGAGTGGGGGGACAGCGACACAATCGAGCCGGGAGAGATGGCGTGGGCTATCGGCAACCCGTTCGGCCTCGACCGCACGATTACGTATGGCATCGTGAGTGCCGTCGGCCGGCGGGGAGTGCTAGAGAACCCGTTTCAAGAGTTTTTGCAGACGGATGCCTCGATCAATCCGGGGAACTCCGGTGGGCCGCTGGTGGACGTCCACGGCCATATCATCGGCATCACGACAGCCATTGTCGGAAAGGATTACAGCGGCATCGGCTTCGCAATTCCGAGCAATACAGCCCGCAGAGTCAGCGATGAGATCCGAGCCAACGGCCACGTGGAGCGAGGTTATGTGGGCATGTCACTGCGAGAATTACCTTCCGGATTTTTGGGCGCTGGGGTGTCAGGTCGCGTGTCTTCAGGCGTAGGAGTCGTCGGAGTGGAAGCCAGATCCCCAGCGGATGTGGCTGGAATCCAGCCAGGTGATGTCATCATTCGCTTTGACGGCCTAGAGATTACGGAGGCATCGGCGTTTGTGCTCTTTTTGACTCGTACGCCGATCGGGAGCGAAGTGCCTTTGGACATCATGCGAGATGGCCAGGAGCAAACCATCTCAGTACGAGTCGGGCGCAGGCCTCGGGATCAATAGGAACGCGACCCATCTGCATTGTCAGCCTCGTCGATAGAAGGCGTGTCGTCAGAAGGTGTGTCTTTGTCCAGAAACGATGCAAAGTTAAACGATTCAGAGTCGATCGCATCGGCGGCCTTGGCGGAACTAGCTGGCGTGGTGGAGGCAGTAGGCGGCGGCGAGATTCTTGGCACAGGCGTGCCCTGCGGTCGCGATCGAATGGATGCACTGACGTCTTCCAGCCACTGGCTTGTTGGAAAGCTGTAGGGACGAAATTTTTCCAGAGTGCCTGTTTCCTCGTGGATAAAGAGAGCTCGCTGTGGACCCAACTTGCTGGCAGCTGGGCTATCCACGAGTTGGCTTGAGTCGGCAGCACTCATTTGAAACAGCACTCGCAACTCAAACTCCTTGAGAGCACCGCGTTCAAATGTTCGCATGAGGTTGGTGAGCGAATCGCACCATACGAGCGTATGGATACCAACAGTAGGGCCGTCCCGAAGCAACGTCATGAAGTTTTGGGCCGGCCCTATTTTCTGGTCACCGCCAAAGGAAAACCCAAAGTCGCCATCGCTTTTTCGCAGCTCTCGATAGCGTGCAAGGTCTCGTACTACCACAAAAACCGCCTCACCATCGAGCACCTGTTCGTCGAGCCGACGCCGCACCTCAGTGCCTAATCGGTCGAATGCGTCAGTCGCCCCAAGCCGCCCAACAACCTCGATCTCATGAGGTAGGTGCTGTGTGAGTTGCCTCAGCAGCAGGTCGGGGTGCTCGTCGGCCACCGCCGGCTCAAAGAGCACAAATCGGGCGACCCGGCCGAACTGACCGCCAGGAAAAGGATCGTGGGCTGCAGCCAGACTGACAATGGACATAGCCAACAGGCTCACGGCTAAGTCCTCGCGTTGACCAACCGCAAGCAAATTCGCGCCGCCTTGTCGCCTAAAGATCGCGGCTGTGGGGTCCTTGATTGCGATTGCATCGCCCAGCCATGCGACTGGCGTGAGCAATTCCTTGCCGCCCACGGTGTTGGAATGCAGGAGTTCAGTGATGAGGGCATTGCCTGCTGGGTCGGCTGCTTGGTTTCCGTCAAAAACAATACGTGGCAGTGGCGGGATGTCTGTTCGCGAGTCTGCTAGCTTGCGAAGTGTGCTCAGGTATTTTTCGCGGCTCTCGTCGCTAAGCCATACCACTTGAAACGGATTGTTTCCGGCGACTAGACCGTTGGCATCGTTGTAAATCGCTTCACCAGGCCGCGTGAGCAACCGGGCAGCGGAATTCTCCTCGCTTAAGATCAAGCTGCTATCGGCTTCGTTGCACTGCAGCGCAATGCGCACTGCCATTTGTCCCATCGTGCTTCGGGGCAGGCTGTAGGATCCGCCGAGCGTCTGCGAGCCGAGCAATACATGCATGCCGAAAGCTCGCCCCTGACGCACGAGTCTGTCGAGCACAAGCGAGGAGTCTTGCGCTAGCTTGTCGTCTTCGATGAAGAGCTCTTGAAACTCATCGATAATCAGCAGAATTCGTGGCATTGCTTCCGGATGCCCTGTGTTACGATAGCCGGCCAAATCCTGCACGGCGAGATCGCGAAACAGATCGCCGCGACGCTTCAGTTCGCGATCCAACTGTTCCAGAACAGAGAGACCAAACTCGCGCTCACTCTCGATGGCGATCACCCGGGCGTGTGGCAGCCGATAGCGATCATAAATTTTGAATTCGACGCCTTTTTTGAAGTCGATCAGGAAAAACTGCACCTCATTCGGGCTATACGTCAGTGCGAGATTGGTGATCAGGGCGTGCATCATCGTCGACTTTCCAGACCCCGTCTTGCCTGCGATGAGCACGTGCTGGCTGGTGCCCTTGCCGAGCTTCATGTGCTGCATTTTCTTTGCACCTGCCGGTCCCAGCGGCACGTTAATTTCGCTGCTGGTGCTACCTGTCCACCAGGCTTCCTCCTTTGGTGCCACGCGATCAAAGGGCACTTCCACTCGCTTGGCGGCCTTGGCTGCCTTACCGACGCGTTGGATGATCGTCGTAAACACCTCGTCGCTCGGGGCCTGCTCCACCGTCAGTGGCCACTTGGAAAACTCTGGATCAGTCCAGGTGAAGATGCCGTCCTTGAGCACCAGTGTGGTGGCGTATTTCTCGATGTCGGCAATGCTGAAATTGGCAGGCATCGCCTGATTCGTGTCGATTGACACAATCGTGTAAACGCCGCATCTCGCACCACTGGCAGCGATGCTTGCGAGCCGTCGTGCGGATGTCTCTGTAAAATTAGCCGGGAAGTTCGCCACCACGACAAACCGATACGGCTCTGGCACCTCGGCATCGGCGTTATAGGCACCGATCGACTCGTATTCGTTCCGGAGATACTTCTGAATCACCAGTTCCATCTGCTCGGTGATATCTGCCAGACGCTGCTCAATTTGGGCCGGCTCCGTCCAGATTCGGCTTGTGACGAGCAGTTCATCGTAGTCGGCCAGATGCATGAAGCCAGCAAAGTGCTTGCCTAGGCCCAGCGGATCGATAATCGTAAAGCGGGTTTGGCCCGCCGGTACGCCGCTGGCAATGCGAAGCGTCACGGCCTGCATCGTTTCCGAAGCGATATCCTTGTCGTCGGGCCCAGTTTTGATCAATAGCGAAGCCTGCAGGGGAAAGGGCACGATTGCTGGCTGCGACCAAGCGATTGGCCCGAAAGCGTTGATCGCCGGTGTGGCCGACAGGCCGCCGGGCACTTTCTCGAGTGAAAGGGCAAGCGTGCCGAATCGCAGGCCAGCCGGAGTTTCCGCAGGGAGCGGCAGATCGCTCCGCGTGAGGTTCTCCCACGACGCAAACGCCGCAGCGTCGATCCGATTGGCCTCGTCGTAGACGGCAGAAGTATCGCGACGAATCGTTTGCCACTGCTGGGTCATCGCGCAAGTGCGATCGTCGCGCCGCTTTTCGGTCGCAGCGAGGCGAGCGTCGCGGGCCTGCTGGTGTTTTTCTAAATCTTCTTGGCAACTCGTGGACAGGGCGGCCAGTCGAGGAGGGTACTTTTTTACTGCAGCCCCCTTACCGTTGTCTTGCTTCAGAGTAATCGCCTGCGTGGCGGCTAGGTATTTCGCCTCTAAGTCGGCCAATTGCTTGTTCTTTTTCGTCTGCAGATCGGCCAGCTTGGTTTGCAACAGCGTTTGGCGTTCCTCGAGTTGCTGCGCAAACCGTTGGTCAAGTTTCTGAAGCTGCTCATCACGACGGGACTTGATAAACACCACGCTGGCAGCAAGCACTCGGCGGGCGTGTGCGAGATCATTCGCGAGGTGTGCTCGCATTCCGCTCGCGTCTTGGCGGGCTTTCCTGCGACGTCGAGCCACCCACCAGAGGCCAAGCCCAATGCCGATGCCGATCACAGCTAGCCCTGCAACTCCCGCAACGATGACGTTTGTGAGCGAATCACCAGCAGGGTCGATAACAAAAGTACCAGCGGCTGCGGCCAGCCCTAGCAAAATGGGCAGCAGAATGGCTACCCCTCGCGTGCTGGGAGCAAAAGCGAACTGGCCGCTCTTGAGCGTGCAAATCGCTTTGGACTGATCAATCACTCCGCTGCGATTCTGCTCCAAAAGCGTCAACACCGCAGTCCCGCTGGGCAGTGGCTCGGCGTCGATAGCCGGTTGAAGAAGCGGCTCGTCAAGAGCACCAGAAGGAACCTCGCCTTCCGGTAGGGCCGACTGAGCGTCAGCAGCCTGTGGCAAAGAAACGCCCCAGCCTGCGAGCACATGGAGGCTTTTCGCGTCGGCGTCGTTGAGTTGGGCCGCTGTCTTGGCCAGATCCAGCTCCGCTTTTTTAAAGAGCTTGACGGGATCCTTCCGCTTTTCTTTAAAAACCTCCCTGTACGAGCCCTCCTCAAACTGATCGTCTTCCTTGAGTTGCCTGTCTTGTTGTTCGCAGGTTCGATTGATCGTGACGGCAAATGTTTTGCGTTGGTCATCGAGTTTTTTTTGGTCGGCAGCTGCCTGCGAGGCCACTCGCGTGAGAATGGCAGCGTATTCGACTTTTGTAGACTCGATGTCGCTGTCATAGCGAGTGCGTGTGGCAGCCAGCAAGGTTTTTGCGGTAGTCAACGCAGCTGCCGTTTCAGACTCGTACTCCGCAGAGATATCCTTCTCCAGACGCGAACGAAGCGACGCCTCCCGTCGCAGGATTTCTATCTGTGCGCGGAGGAGATCGCGATCGTAGCCCGACGGGGCCGGAGCCACATCGGGCATTGGGGGGTCTGTCGGTGTCATGTCGGGCGTATTAGTCATGAGTTAGAATCGCTTACATCGCGAGCAGCGCGTGCTAGCACCTCAGCGAGCCGCCCGATAGCCTCGAGCGTTTCCTTCACGTCGGGCATAAGCGGCTCAATGTGTTCCTTGTGAAATGCCTTGCTCGTGGAATCATTCCACGTATCTTTGGCAGATTCCCACTTGAGGTCCAGTTGTTTGAGCGAGAGCGCCATTTTCGACGCACCGCTGGAGAGATCACCAACACGCATCACAACCCTCCAGTGCCACTGCTGCTTGAACTATCCCCGTCGGCCGACAATCTGTCGCCGCTGATGTTGCCAGCCTGGGCTGTTAGAGGATCGTCTGTTCCAGCCACGCCTTTCACACCATCGCCAGTTCCAGCCACGCCCTTCACACCATCGTCAGTTCCAGCCACGCCCTTCACACCATCGTCAGTTGGCCGGGCAACCGATGTGGCGGGGGCGGAGCCGTCAGCATTCACAGAAGGCCGTGGCGACGACATCTCCCGATAGGCATCCAGCGATTTGATCATCCGTTCAATGCGTGCCATGGCCTTTGGACAATCGACGTCGATCACTTCATGGAAGTGCACCAGACGCACACATGTTTCCCGGAACTGCTGCTGCACCACCGGCGACCATCGACGCACGGCCTCGGCTTTTTCCTCGGAGAAAGCCAAGCGAGCCCGAGCCTTTTCTAGCTGTTTTTTTTCTTCGATGCAGGAAGGCTGGTTATTGCCGACTTTTTTAAACGTACGGCAGTGCTCGAGGTCTTTTATGGCCTGATTGACCATATCTGAGGATCGCCGTACTTCCGCCTTCCAATGCCCTGCGCGGTCGATGGTGATGTAGTCGATCGCGCGACGACCCTCCAACTCCACCTCCGCAATCGCCTGTCCCGTCTCATGTGCAAAAGACGAGATCGCGGCCTTAATGAACGCCAGCGTGTCGATCGATTTAACATCAGCCTGTGTTGACATGGGCTATGACTCAGCGTTGCTGCTGGTATTCCTCAACACGTTCGGCCTTGCGGATCAGGTAGGGCACATAGTCGCCAGTCGCCTCGACAAAGCGTCCAAATGTGTTGAGCTGCTGCTCAAACTCTTCGCTAAATTTCTGGTGCTCCTGATCGCGCCACGAAGCGCCTAATGCTCCCAACTGCCGTTGCACGGTTTGCATTTGCGTCATCACCTCGGCGCTGAAGTGACGCAGTCTCGCCGCAAAGCGACGCAGTTCCTGTGGGTCAACGATTGCCTGTCCCATGGTTGTGCTCCCCTTCTCATGTGGCTCGTGTGATACCTAAAAACATCCTAAACCATGCACCGTTTGGCCCCGCAAAGGCGAAGGCCTTTCCGACGCTGCATCTCCTATCCTATTGTGTATCGTAACGGAAAACTGCAATGTTTTGCCAGCCGGTCGCCAGACCGCCTCCCTGAGGAGTAGCCGCCGAGACGGCCACTCAAACTGGCCCCCCAATAGGAGATCACAACACATCATGCGTCCCGAGCAACCGTCTGATGACACCGTGTCGCTGGAGCCCTCAAAGGGCTGGCATGTAAGCCACCTCTTCTATTCGTTCGATCGCAGCCGTATCGCCGCGATTGGCGAGGCGGACCGCGTGGAAGGGGCTCGGCACTTCGTTGAATCGCTCGATCCGACTGGCCCGTTGGCGCCTAGGCGTCTCCAGACGTGGATCGTGCCGGGGCAGAAGGCCGACTTTGGCGTGATGGCAATGGATCCATCCCCGCTGCGGGTAGAGGATGTCCACCAGCGGCTGATGGCCGGGCCATTCGGGCACGCGCTAGTACCAACGTATTCATTCATTGGCCTCACTGAGGTGAGCGAGTATGTGCCAACCGTTGAGCAGTATGCCCAGCGTTTAATTGTGGAGGGGGAGGTGGCCGATAGCCCGTCCTACAATGCCAAGGTGCAGGGGTATGCCAGCCGGGAGGAATCGATGCGGAAGGCACGG
>CAIRDU010000520.1 GCA_903877395.1 uncultured Planctomycetaceae bacterium | reverse complement strand
GGCGGTGCTTCGACGGCATCGGCACAGGAAAAGGGTGGCGACGACAATCGCCGGTTGGGCTTCGAAGTGCATGGCCGGATCGCCAGCGACACGCCTTCAGATGTCGATGTCTACAGCTTCGTTGGCTACTCCGGTTCTGAGGCCTGGATCGATATCGACAAAACAAGCCCATCGCTCGACGCAATGGTCGAACTTCTGGATGCGTCGGGCAAGGTTTTGGCCTTGTCAGCCGATAGTCTGTCGGATGCGACGTTGAGTTCGCTGACCACAGGCATCGGAAAATTACTCGCAAAGGACCCCATTCTCGGTGCCGATTTTTACTCGCAGAATCCCAAGGATCCCGGCATGCGGGTCGTGCTGCCAAGCCTCGCGGGGCAGCCCATCGGAACGCTGACGCAGTATTACATTCGCGTGCGAAGCCAGCCGAAGTACGATGCAACCACGACGCAATCACCGTACGAGACCGATCTCCGCAATCCCGCCAAGGTAGGAGCAGGCGAATCGGCCGGCCGTTATGAACTCCGCGTCCGGCTCCAGCAGCGGGACGAAGTGCCTGGGTCGACAGTTCGATACGCCGATATCCGCTATCCCACAATCGGCATCGACGTCTTGGGTTTGCCCAGCCACTCGCCGCTCACTGGCGAAAACGGTGAAAACTCCACCGATGCCAACAATGCCTTCGCGTCGGCTCAATACGTCGGCAATCTGCTGCAGGTCGATCAAAATACGATCAGCATTGCAGGTGCCATAGCCAGTGCATCTGACATCGATTGGTACACGTTCGCCCTGAACTTCGAACAGATTCAGTCGATTGGTGGCGTGAACGGCGGCGGAAAAACGTGGGCGACCGTATTTGATATCGATTACGGCGACGGCTTCCGCGGCGACCTGACGCTTTCGGTGTTTGACTCGACTGGAAGGCTCATCTATGTCGGGCGGGATTCCAATGTCGCTGCCGACCAACCAGCGGCCGGCCAAGGGAATAATTTCAACGATCTCTCGAGGGGATCGCTTGGCAAACTCGACCCGTTCATCGGCTCTGTCCAGATGCCGGCAGGCAATCCGACCGGCAGCGGCAGTATCGAGGATGGGGCCGCTGCGGTCGCTCCAGATCCATCGAAGCAGCTACGGTACTACGTGGCTGTATCGAGCAACGAGCAATTGCCTAGTGCGCTCGATGCGACGTTTAAGGCGTCCCCCACAAACTCATTGATCAGGCTCGAGCCAGTAAACTCCGTTACACGAGTGGTGGAAGATCACATCGGCTTAACTGGCTATCACTCTGGCGAATTTGTAACCGGCGATGACAACCTGGACTACACACTAGTGAGCCCATCGGGGGGCCCCATGTTCGATCTGCCGAACCTTCAGAACCAGCTCACGCCGTTCACCTTAGACGATGTGAAGGTCTACCTTTCGGCTTCCACAATCGGCACCAATAATCTGATTGCCGATGACCTGATGATGCGTTCGGATGGCAAGCTCTACTCGTATGCCGGCCTGCCAGGGGCAGCGAACACCGCCGGACGTTTGGACTTTATGGATCTTCGGACGGGTCTGACGACGCTGGTTGGCAATGACTTGATCCCCGATCGCCCCGCCAGCACGTCGGTTACAGAAACACTTCTCGTCCCCCCAATACTTCCCCCAATCACCGCTACAACACCCTTTGGACTGGCCAATACAAACATCATTCTCTCAACATTCACGGGGGTTTTACAGTACACAACGACGCTTCCTGGTGATACGACGCCGACAACAGGCACCTGGACGATCACGTCCGATACCCTCGGGAGACTGACGTTCACGCCATTTGGTGGCGTGATCAACTTGATGCCCCAGCCAGGCGCAAATAGTACCGTGGCCGGCGGCGGAGCCGTT
>CAIRDU010000519.1 GCA_903877395.1 uncultured Planctomycetaceae bacterium | reverse complement strand
TCGGTTTGTTTCATCATGACCAATCCCGGAACTGTGAAGATTGAGAAAAACAATGTTTTTTACGGCAGCGACATCGTCAACAGCCGTGTCCAAACAAACGATCTCAACGAGATCTCTTATATCTCGACGCACTGCAAGGTCATCGTTGGCCGCTCTTCCGGCCCGTATTCATTTTCGATTACTAGAAAAAACGTTCAGGACAAAAAGTTTGTCTGCATCTGTAATGTCCAGAAAGATGCCTGGATGCTGGGCGGTCAAATCGACGTTCGTTGGACGAACAATTCATCGTCTGAATATTTACTGTCGATGCTAAGCAGTGTCATCAGCGAGTGCGCGCATTGATGAATGGGCTATGGATGGGGGCAGAAACTTGCGTCGTAACGCTTTCCCATGCCGAGGGGTTTATCTGCTTCGACTACAGAAAGCTACCCCAGAGGCTTGGGGTAGACACTGGCGTCTCCGTGGCTTCTACACGTGGGGCCTGACGAGTGAGACAGTGCGGCGGGCGATCCCCATCGCCTCGTCGGCATCTTGCTTCGTGTAAAACCCCGACGGCGTGAGGTCTTCCGCTCCATAGAACGCGAGTTCACGGTCGCGACGCAGGCGACGGGAGCCCTCGGCAAGCGATCCGATCTCGGCTTGGAGCGGCTCGGGCAGGCGACTGCGTTCCGCGAGGAGCACCTCCGACACATCGTGAATGCGGGGTGGCTGGACACCATGGGCTCGCAGGAGACCCTTTAAGGCCAGTTCAACGACCTCCTGACTCTCGCGGACGACATCCGCCCAACTAGACTGCTCGAAAAGCACGTCGATGGCCCGCAGCCGGGCCTCGGCCCGCCGTACGTAGTCTTGGGCGAGTTCCGGACTATGCATCGTGCAATCCCCGCACCCAATACGGTTGGCCATGGGCCACGCGACGGACGAGCTCACCGGCGGCAATTCGCTGGCGGGCGCCGACGAGTTGACGAGAAAGCTCGAAGCCCCGATCGCAGAGCACGATGCCATCGGTCGCCGCCTCGGCCCACGTTCCCGAGAGCTCCTGCGCCGGATCGATCGGATGCACCAGGTGTATGTCGACATCGCGAGTGGCCCATTTGAGCGGCGTCGCGTCCCACGTACGGTAGAGCGCGCGCGTGAGTTCCACGCGGGCGTCGAGCACGACGAGTAGATCGACATCCGACGCGTCGGATGGCTCACCCCGCGCCCACGAGCCGTAGGCGACGACGCCCACCAGCGCCGTCCCTGCCAGTCGTCGCACCTCCGCGACCACGCCTGCGGCATCGGGATCGCCCGCCGCCCCCTGCGTTGCCAGCACCCGCACGCAATACTCGTTGAGCGAGCACTGTTGGTGCGCAGCCTCGCGTTTCAAAGCGGCATGGAGCGACGAGTCGAGCCGCAGAACGAACCGGCCCGATGGGCGTGCATCGTGCACATCAGAGCCTTGTGATGAAATGATACTACTTTTCATGCCACTATAGTATCACGGTATCTCTTCTGAGACAAATTCCCAGGAGGGACTGGCACCGGCACCGAAATAGACGATGTTTTCCCACGTTGATTCGTCCGGGAAAGATTGTCAAGCTCTGTGAAGTGTTCCGGACACCATTTCGGATACTCGAACTGTCGGCTGCTGCGGCGGGGCCTTCGATAAACGATACGATGCCCACACAGACTCAGCCATCTTCTGATGCAAAGCGAGACGTGGTTACCGGTGCCGTCGATCGCCATCGGCAAACGGAACACACTTCTGGCGACGGCATCGTCGACACCGAAATTGCGATCCTCGGCGCAGGCTTTGCCGGCATGTGCATGGCGATTGGGTTGCTCAAGGCTGGCCGTACCGATTTTGTGATCTACGAAAAAGCTGCCTCGCTCGGTGGCACCTGGCGCGACAACACCTACCCCGGCTGCGCCTGCGACGTGCCGTCGCAGCTCTACTCATATTCATTCGCACAGCACGCCGGCTGGTCGCGCACGTTTGCCACGCAGCCAGAAATCTTGGCGTATATGAAACAGGTGGCCCAGCAGCACAAACTCGATGCAAAAATCGAATTGAACGCACAGGTGACGGCGATCCAGTGGGACCAATCGCAGCGGCTCTGGCGGCTCACCTTTCACGGCGGCCGCTGCGTCACGGCGAGGGTTGTTGTCTCGGGCGTGGGGGGCCTGCACCTACCGAAAACCCCTGCGCTGCCGGGCCTCGAATCGTTTGCGGGGCCAGCATTTCATTCGGCCCGCTGGCGGCATGAAGTCGACTTGACGGGCAAGACCGTGGCCGTGATTGGCACCGGTGCCAGCGCCATTCAGTTTATTCCAGAGATTGCCGGTAAGGTTGGCACGCTGCACGTCTTTCAACGCACGCCGCCGTGGGTGCTGCCGCGCAACGACCGGCCCACATCGAGGCTGGCACGCTGGGCCTTTGCTCGCGTCCCACTGCTCCAGCGTCTGTGGCGGGCGGTGCAGTATTGGAACGCCGAATCGATCGCGCTGGGCTTCACGCTGAAACCCAAGCTGCTGGGACGCGGTCAGAAGCGTTCGGCCATATTTCTCAAAAGCATCGTCAAGGATCCCGTCCTGCATGACAAGCTCATGCCGATGTACACCATGGGCTGCAAGCGCGTGCTCATTTCCGACGATTTTTATGCCACGATGACGCGAGAGAACGTCAACCTCATCACCGATCGCATCGCCGAAGTGCGGCCACACTCGATTCTCACAGCCGACGGCATCGAGCGGCCAGTGGATGTGATCATCCATGCCACAGGATTTCAGCCCTTTCATCCGGCAGCCGATATGCAGATCAGCGGCCGCGACAACCGCACGCTCGCCGCCGACTGGCACGACGGCCCCGAGGCATTTTACGGCGTGGCCGTGGCCGGTTACCCCAACTACTTCATGCTGATGGGCCCCAACTCCGGCCTTGGCCACAACTCGATCCTCTTTATGATTGAAACGCAGGTGCAATACATCCTGCAGTGCCTGACATGGCTGGCAACCGACCGACTCGACACGATCGAAGTGCGACAGGACGTGCAGCGTGCGTTCAACGACAGCCTGCAAAAGAAGTTTGACAAGAGCGTGTGGAAGAGCGACGGCAGCGTTTACAGACTGCCGTGCACCAGTTGGTACGTCCACGCCAGCGGCAAGCACACTGCGCTTTGGCCAAGTTTTTCGGCAACCTACTGGCTGGCCATGCGGCGGGCCGACAGCAGCCACTATCTGCCCAGACAGCTTCCCAAGGAGCTTCCGTCGGGAAAAAAGCTGCCGAGCGAGGCCCCGCTTACGAGCCCCGCCCCGCCTGCCCGACGCGTGGCTTAAGTTCTGCCGCAGAAACTCGGCTTCTCTCCGGTGGCAGTAGTCACAATGATAATGGCTGTCTTTGCCTCTCGGTTCACCAAGCTTCACCTGCAACGAGGGCTCATTTCAGCACCTATTTTCCCATGCCCCAACTGACCCTATCCGAGTCGCGTACTAGCCTTGGGAAGCAGGATGCCGATGGCTTACCTCGGGTTGTGATCGATCTCGAAAAAATCCGCCACATCAACTGCGGCCTAGGCCGGTTTTCCCTCCATCTCGGCCGTGAGATTCTCAAGGCAGCCCAGGGACGAGTGCAGCCGGTGTTTTTGGTGCCGAAGACGGCTGACCAGTATTTCTCCGGCGAGACGTTTCAGCGGATCAATGTGGCTCCGTGGAAGAAGGAAACGCTGCTGCGGTTGGTGCGGCCACTGGTGCAACCCTTGCTGCCAAAGCCAACAGTGAGCCTCTGGCACATGACCCATCAGGCGTCGCGATACTTGCCGCTAGACGCTCGCGTTCCGGTTCTGCTCACGATTCACGATTTGAACTTTCTGCATGGGGCACCGCACGATGAGCACTTTAAGGAAATTAAACGCAAACTGGCTGATATCCAGCAAAGAGTGAATCGGGCTGCGGCCATTGTCACCGATTCTGAGTATGTCGCCCGGGATGTGCAGGAGCACGTTGTTCTGGGTGGCAGGCCTGTGCACGTGGTGCCGCTGGGACTCTCCAAACCATGCGATGCGTCGGCGGCCCGACCGGTATTTGCTCCTTCGGGCCCGTTTCTGCTGAGCGTTGGAAATGCTTCGGCCCACAAGAATTTTCACGTGCTTTTTGATCTGCTCGAAAAGCTCCCCGGGCAGCGGCTTGTGGTCGCAGGTAAAAAAGCGACGCCGTACGGCGAATTTCTCGAACGCGAAGTAGCCCGCAAGGGGCTGGTAGATCGCGTGATTTTGCCGGGCGAAGTGTCTGATGCCGATCGGCAATGGCTCTACGAACACTGCGAAGCATTTTTATTTCCATCGCTCACGGAAGGCTTTGGATTTCCGGTGCTTGAAGCGATGCAGTGCGGCAAGCCCGTCTTCGTGTCGCGTCGCACGAGTCTGCCCGAGATTGCCGGCAGCCACGGCTTTTATTTTGATGCTTTCGATGCCCCGAGCATGGCGGCGGCCTACTGGGCCGGCATGGCGGCGTTTCGCGCCGACACGGGGTTTGCCGCCAAGGCCAAGGCACATGCTGCCGGATTTGTATGGGCCGAAACGGCTCGCGGTTACGTCCGCCTCTACGAGCAGATTGTGGCTCAAGTGGAGTCGGAAAGTGGTATTTCGGCCGAATGATCGGCCAGCTATTCTCCCGCCCACGACTCGCCCAGAGTACCACCGCATACAGGCTTTGGGTATCGCAAACAAACACACAAAAAGAACTCGGAGGCTACCGTGCAGAAGCGGGCATTGATCACAGGGATAACAGGGCAAGACGGTTCGTATCTCGCGGAATTATTACTCTCAAAGGGGTACGAGGTACACGGCCTGCGACGCCGTTCCAGCACGTTTGGCACTGAACGCATCGAGCATCTTTTTCACAATTCACTTGACCACGAACGTGGATCGCTCACACTTCACTACGGCGACTTGTCAGACGGAAACGGTCTTGCTCGCACGATCCGCGAGGTCGCTCCGCACGAGGTCTACAACCTTGCGGCGCAAAGCCATGTGCGGGTGAGTTTTGATCAACCGACCTACACGGCCGATGTAACCGCAGTGGGAGTACTACGACTGCTCGAAGCGATTCGCGATATTCAAGACGGTTCCGGCCAGCAGATCCGTTTTTATCAGGCGTCGAGTTCAGAAATGTTTGGCAAGGTGGTTGAAACACCGCAGAAAGAGACGACCCCCTTCTATCCGCGATCGCCTTACGGTGTTGCGAAGCTCTACGCACACTGGATCACAACGAACTACCGGGAGAGCTACGGTCTTTTTGCCTGCTGCGGTATTCTCTTCAATCATGAAAGTCCGCGGCGGGGAGAGACGTTTGTAACGCGAAAGATCACGCGCGCAGCCACGCGCATCAAGCTTGGGCTGCAAGACAAGCTTTTCCTAGGAAACCTCGATGCCAAACGCGACTGGGGCTTTGCCGGCGACTATGTCGAAGCAATGTGGATGATGCTGCAGCAAGACGAACCGGACGACTTTGTCGTCAGTACTGACGAGCTTTATTCTGTGCGCGAGTTCTGCGAAAAAACATTTTCGCGGGTGGGCCTTGACTACCAAGAGTACGTCGAGATCGATCCACGCTATTACCGGCCCGCCGAGGTGGAACTGCTCTTAGGAAGCAGCGAGAAGGCCCGGTCAAAACTCGGCTGGAAACCAAAGACGAGCTTTGATGAACTCGTTGACATGATGGTCGCTGGAGACATGGAACTCGCAAAACGAGAAAACGCATTGGCCGCACCCGCGTTGCCACATTTCTTCAAGGCAGCGTAAAGATTGCAGAAGGCAGTCGCTTCAAACGACTCACTCTGTCGGGCAACGCAGAAGCCTCTATGCAACGCATCTATTTTGACATCACAGACATCGTCACTTTCGCACGCAAAAACAGCCGTGTGTCTGGGATTCAGCGAGTGCAAGCAAGATTGGTGAGCCTACTCGCGGAGCACTATGGCGGAGAGGTTATTCGATGCGTGTATCTGGATTTTCGCAGGGGTTGCTGCTATGAGTGCTCGGCTGTTGGGCTCTTTGAAAGCCAGGAGTTCTCGTCGGAAGATCTCTTGGCAAAGCTCGGTCTCTTTGCAGAGCGGGGATTTCTGGGGAGTGAGATACGGAAGCATTCCAAGGCTTACAGCCGCAATCGGCTCGTCCAGTTTTTTAGAAAGATCTATCTTCGCCTCGTTGCAAAGATCAGTCCGCAGCGTTTGATTGCGATGGGAGTTTCTGCTCCACGGACTGGGTCAATGTGTGCAACCGTAGAACGAAAGCCATTATGCCAACTGCCTGTCGGCGATGCCGTTGTGCTGATGGGAGCACAACGACTGCACCGTCAAGTGCGTCGCTTGGTCAGCGACCACCGCCTGCGGGGAGGAGAGGTGAATCAAGTGATTTACGACCTCCTCCCACACCATTGGCCAGCGTACTTTCCATCTAGGTTGGTGTCTAAATACAGATTATTTTTACGCCAGAGCATTCCAATGGTGACGCGATATATCTGCATATCCGAAAATACACGTCGAGACGTGGAGGTCTTTCTGCACGAGCACGCTGTGTATCGCGATGCCGTCTCCCTGCCGCTGGCCCACGAATTTGCTGGCTTTTCAAGAAATGCACGAGATGGCAAAGCCACCAGCCAGTCGGTTGCCCGCGTCCTTGAAAGCACGTTCATTCTCTGCGTGGGAACTATCGAGATTCGGAAAAATGGTGCGGGATTACTTAAGGCATGGCAGCACTTGATCCATCGGCTCGGCGATCGTGTTCCGCAACTTGTGTTTGCGGGCAAGCGAGGCTGGCTCACCGATGAGTTTGATTCACTTCTTTCGTGCGATGTGGCACTTGCAAACAAAGTGACCATTATTGAAACCCCAAGCGACGCAGACCTTGCGGCACTCTATCAACGATGCCTGTTCACTGTGTACCCGAGCCTCGCTGAGGGATGGGGGCTTCCGATTGGTGAGGCTGCTTGGTTCGGAAAATATTGCGTGACATCAACAACCACATCGATGCCGGAAGTCTGCGGTGAACTTGCTGACTACGTGGACCCGAACAATCACGAACAAATCGCCGCTGTTATTGAGCGGGCCATCGGCGACGATGCGTATCTTTTATGCAAGGAAGAGGCCATCTCAAAAGCTCACCTCCGGACGTGGAGTGATGTTGCGGAAGATTTATTTAGTCTCGTACGATCTCGAAAAATAGCTTCGGCAATAGCACTGTCGTAAGCGAGTGACGGCTGATAAGTAGGCTTCTAGCCCCCCCTGCCCTGCCCCCTTCAACGGCACCACTCCCAGAGAGAGAATCTGGTGGGTCATCGTTTGCTCCTTGGGTGGTTTAAGAAACTTCCAAGAAAGCCTCGATGACCCGCCTTTTCAAGTCTGCCCCATACAGGGGCTTTACAGAAGAGACGTTGCTTTATCCAGGAGAACTTGCCAGAGGAAAGACGGTCATTGCTCTCTGGCGAGCCGCATACCCACTAGCGTGTAGCGAGTTTGCGGAGTATTCCAGTTGCGATAGGCACTCCTCGCATACAAGGACCACGTGTGCCAGGAACCGCCCCGCCTCACCCGCACGCGGCCAGTGGCTGGGCCCTGTGGGTCATCCACTGGAGAGTGCGCATAGAAATCGTCGGCATGCCAGTCGGAGACCCACTCCCACGCATTTCCGTGCATGTCGTAAAGGCCCCAGGCATTGGGTGCAAAACTACCGACTGGTGCAGTGAACGCAAAGCCGTCGCGTTGCGACACCGCCTGCGTGCTCCACCGCAGCCAGTGTGGCTTGGCATCGGCATCGAAGATGTTCGCCACCTTCACGAGCGACTCTGGATCATCTCCATTGGAATAACGCGTGCGCGAACCCGCCCGGCAGGCGTATTCCCACTCGGCTTCTGTTGGGAGGCGGTACGCCGCTTTTTCTTGTGTGCTGAGCCACTTTCCCATCGCCACGGCATCGTTCCATGTGACATTGAGCACGGGATGGTCATCGCCTTGCGGAAAGCCTGGGTTGCACCAGGAGTATTTCAGATCGCGTCCCTCAAAAGCATCGCCTCGCACACTCTTTGCGGAATCGTAGTCTGCCCTGTAGCCATAGCCTCCCGTGCCATCGGCAATGGACTCTGGCACATAGCCCGAGGCAGTCAAAAACTTCCTGAACTGGCCCACCGTCACCTCGAATTGTCCGAGATAGAACCCCTGAGTGATCCGCACCTGGTGTACCGGAGCCTCGTCGAATAAGTCCTGGAAACGCTTGGGATCATCCTGTGGGTAGGCCAGAGCAAGGACTGCTGGCGTGGCGTCGCTCCCCATCATGAATGCACCTGCTGGCACCAGCACAAACTTCATGCCCAGCGAGTTTTGAATGTGGCTTGGCACGGCCCCAGGTGCTTTTGCGACTGTCACCTCGGCCGCAAGCGCAATGGCGCACCACCCTGCGACAAGCATGTGCACGGCCATCGTGGCACGCCGTCGTCGATTGATTGGGCGGGAAGGCACGCAGGGTTCCAAGACTTGAGGGGGAATCGCTATTTGAGGGAGCAGTCCCGAAAGAGTACCAGCCTCAGGATGTTTTCATTCCAGCGGAATGAGGACGCAGGCTCCCTCGTCATCCTCGAACGGATCGAAGTCGCCGTCAAACGGTCCGAAGATGCCGGGCGTGGACCCCGTGGCAAACGTCATGGTGGACATGGTGAACATGGTGGCACTCCTCTCCCTCAAGTCCACCAAGGGGGCGGCGCGGAATCAAATCTGTAAAAAAACACGGTAAAAGAACGATTTTTGAGGCCCGCCGGCCCAATCTTTCCGCCACACTCCCTCTGAAGAGCGGTTTTGGTTCTTCTGAAAAAAGCCTCAAAATCTTGAGGAATTGCAAGGGCGACGGCGATGCTGGAAGCCAATGCTCGCCTTACAACGCTGCCACAAGGTTCAGATACTTCATGTTTGGAGATAAACCCTCTTATTCAGAGTTCATGCGCGTGTGCCAAAGGCTTCGTAATTGTGAGGCTTTCATCCGTCTCACTGCCGTGCTGGTTATCGC
>CAIRDU010000518.1 GCA_903877395.1 uncultured Planctomycetaceae bacterium | reverse complement strand
GTCGGCCTCCATGCGCTCGCAGAGGTTAGCCACTTCGTTCATAAAGCTAATCTTCGTGGCCAGTAGTGCGTTGGCGACATACTTTGTCATCTCCGAGCTTTCTGGCGACATCACCAGAAACGGATTCTCTGTGCGTAGAAAGGGGGCGTAAAGATTGCGGAGTACGTCAGCCACATCAGCCGATCGTACGCCTACAACCACGCGGTCGGGCTTTTGGAAATCCTCGATGGCCGCCCCTTCCTTGAGAAACTCCGGGTTACTCGCCACGCGGCAGGCTCGGCCGGTGAGCACGAGCAACCGCTTCTCAATTCCGGCGCAGGTGCCCACGGGTACAGTGCTTTTGGTAACGATCACAGCGAGAGGGTCGAGATGAGCCGCAATCGAGTCGATCACTTTCCAGAGGGCTGACAGATCGGCCGCGCCATCTGCTGACGGCGGCGTGCCGACAGCCAAAAACACGATCTCCGCAGACCCAATGGCCGCAACGGTGTCGGTGGTAAATACCAACCGCCCGACAGCGGTGTTCCTCGCGACAAGCCCCTGCAGCCCAGGCTCATAGATTGGGATCTCGCCTTTTTGCAGGCGTGCGATCTTGTCCGCATTGATATCGAGGCAGGTCACTCTATTGCCGCTGTCGGCAAGGCATGTCCCGGTTACGAGGCCGACGTAGCCGGTGCCCACGACAGCAATTCGCATAAGACGTTCCTTAGGTAAGGGAAAGAGCAATGCCTGCGGAGACGATTTGAAACAAGGCGTCTTAGGCTACTCGACTGACGGGGCTTCGCCTTCCGAATCGCCTGCTTCTTCGACCTCACCGGGCGGCACAGGCACGACAGCGGCGAGCGCGTCTTCGGCATCGAGCCGCATGATTCGTACGCCTTGGGTATTGCGGCCGATCGGCTTGATCTCGCGTACGTTCACGCGTTGGATCTTGCCTCTGGCTGTCATCATCAATACCTGATCTTCGTCTCGCACCGATACAATCGACACCACTTCGCCGTTACGCTTTGTTGTCTTAATATCCCGCACGCCTTTGCCGCCGCGGTGCTGCGTGCGGTAACGGGCCGTGCTGGCATTGCCGTCGACGGATTCTTCGGATGACTCGGCGTCGGCTGGCTCGGTTCCGGCAGAAGCACTGTCCGGAACATCGCTGGAGGCGATTTCTGCCTCATCCTCACTCCCTGGCTCGGGCCCGGTGAGCTCTGTCCCGACCCCAAATGGCGTACGTTTGCCGTAGCCGTGCTCGCAGATCGTGAGCAGCGTGGCATCCGGATCGGCCACCACCATTCCCACCAGCCGGTCACCGGCAGAGAGCTTGATGCCGCGCACGCCGCTGGTGTCGCGGCCCATCGGCCGAGCATCTGATTCGGGAAAGCGGATCGCCATACCCTTGGCTGTGGCGAGCACAAGTTCGTCGCCGGGCTTCGTCACAACGGCGTCCACCAATTCGTCGCCTTCTCGCAACTTGACGGCAATGAGCCCTTTCGTCCGGCGGCGGCGATATTGTTCGAGCGCGGTCTTTTTGATCATGCCGCTGCGAGTGGCCAGCAGCAGGCATTGGTTTGGATCTTCGAAACCCGACACGGCCCGGCAGTCGGCCACCTTTTCGCCTGACTCAAACTCCAGCAGATTCACAAGCGCCCTGCCCTTGGCATCACGAGCCAGTTCCGGGAGCTCAAAAACCCGCATCGAAAAAACTTTGCCGAGCGTTGTG
>CAIRDU010000517.1 GCA_903877395.1 uncultured Planctomycetaceae bacterium | reverse complement strand
GGCACATACCGCGACTGCCCAAGGGGCACATCGGCGAGCTTACCTCGCGGCACATGCACCCTCGTAAAACGCAGCGGTTGATCTAGCAATGGCCCCGGTACCTCTTGCGCGCCTAGGGCAGTGAGCACGACCGTCACGGCTGCAAAAGCCCATGCGGTAGCCAGCCGACCGCCCCAGCCATCGCCGACTGCTCTGCTGATTGCTCTCAGCGTCATGTGCGCCGCACGCAAGAAAGCTCGAAAACTATTGGCGTTCATGAGTTCCTAATCGTCACGAGTTGCTGCGTCCGTCCGCCGTGACGCTCTCCTGCAAACGCATCGCGGAAGGCCGAATCAAAACCGATGCCGCTGGCACCATATGCGTGGATGACTTCGACGCACTCACAACGGCGGGCTGCCTTACACTCTTAGAGAGAGTAGGAACATCGATGATGCCCCGAAGTGCGGCCGCCACGAGGGAAAGCAATGCTCCTGGAATCGCCGCCTGAGCCATCAGCGGGGATAGATCGGGCACCGTGGCAGCAGCGATCGCCACGGTGCTGGCAATCCCCAATACCACCGGCGTGCTGCGCATATATGGACGGTACACCATCGCCAAACCCAAACCGAGGAGTGGCCCCGAGACCGCCAACACAAGCAGCCACGTGGGCAGCACCCTCACGCTAGCACTGCCAGGCGGCCCCACGCCAGAGTAGACCGCTCGTCGCTCCGCAAGCGGCAAATCCACCGGCATCACAGATTGCTTGGCACTGGCTGGCCTGGCTATGGCCGAAGCATCGGCTGCCAAACTCGTGTTGGCCTGCACCCACGCAGCCAGCACCTCACGAGACACAATCGGCGCCCGCTCCAAGCCAAAAGTGCCCCACGTCCATCGCTGCTGCGAGGTCCAGCGAGACGGTGCCACCACAACATGTTCGTCCGACTCAAGCCGCAGTTCCCAATAAAATCTTCGCAGCAATGTGCCGTCCGGAAAAAGTGGAGCCTCGAGTAGAATCTGTGGCACCACTCCTGCTGCTTCTAGCGACATTTCTGCGATCTCTGTTGCTGCCAAACCGGCCATCCATCCGCTCCGCTGGCGACTGGCCTCCACCTGTAGGAGCCACGCACCTCTTCCAGTAGCAGCCAACGGCAGTTCCACGACAACGCGGCCATCTGATCGCACCGCACCGCTAAGCAACCGACCATCTAGCCGCACTTCCACAATGCTTGGATCGGGCTTACTCTCGCGGAGTGGAATAAATCCTGCAGGCAACGATAGCCCGATCCGCTCGGCTGAGCTGGCAATCGCATAGCTGTATACATCCTCTCGCCGATCTCGAGTGAGTCTGGTCTCAAGCCACGCCGCCTCAACAACTGTTTCTCCCGCCATCAACCGCTGTCGGACGGCCAGTGCCAGCGGCACAAAATCCTGCGGCTTCGCACTTGTCCAGAGCCGCGATGGCGCCTGTGGTCCTGCGTCTCGCTTCCACACCTCGCCCCGCACATCAATCGCCAGAAGCTCGGGTGAGACCACCGAAAAGAACTGCCGCCCCACTCGCACATTCAGCGGCATCACGAGCGGAAGATCAGCGGCAATTGTGGTTTCTGGGGGCACCGTGACAGTGGGCAGTGCGTAACGCACCGCAAGTTCTCCAGTGCCCAAGAGCGGCACAAACAGCATCGCGCGTAGGCGGATAGGGGCTGGCGGTAGAGTCGCAGAATCACCACTGCCTGCTGCATCGCGACGGCCTGCAATGTCGATGTTGTCTGCCGGCACTTCGGGCAGCGGCTCGGTCGACGGCTGGCGAAAGAGATCCAGTGGTTCGAGCAGTTGCCCTCCCTGCCGCACCTCCAAAGTGCCAGAATTCGCTACGGCCTCTGGCACCAGCAGATCGATATACTCGAGAGGTCGATGTGCCACTTCAAACCGGATGGTCTCTTCCACCGCTGTCTCTGATTCGTCGATTGTGGCCTTCACGGTGACGCTCGCCTCAACTCGCTGCGGCAAAAATCGCCGCGCGGCCGAAAAGAGCCCATCAGTGCCGTCGAGCCGATAGGCCAAGGCCACCTTGTCTCGCTCGCCACTTCGTAGCGCAGGAGTAACCTGCCGCACCAGTCCGCGAATCGCGTCGCTATCGGGCACAATTTCAATATCGCTTTCCGACATCACGACGACCATTGCGGGTCCCACGAGGTCGGCCTGCGGCACGGGAATCTTCCAGTCGATACGTTCGGCTGAGCGTTCGATCGAACGACCGCAACGAATGTCTACAATGGCATCACCGATAAGCGGCTGCGAAAAGGGAATCACAAGCCTGCCTGCATCGCCAGACAGAGCTGCTGTATCAACGAGGCTCGCTGGCCCCACCTCGTCGATGCCCCAACCATCCAACCCGACAACGATCCGCGATACTGCCGCGCCTCGCACAGAGACGCGAAGCTTGGCATCCAGCGAGATGCGAGTCGCTCCGATCTCGTAGCGGTATTCCGGTTCGATAACCACTCGGCTGCTCCGAGGACGCACGCGAGTCGGCAACGTGGCGGGCTGTGCATCGTAGGCAAAGGCCGCCACGAACCCTGGAAGACGCGCCGACTGAGGCGGATCAATCCTGCGGTTGCTGCCGGGATCGTCCCAATCCAACTGCCATTCCCCATCGACTACAAAGCTCGCCCGACCCCGCTGCCGCCACGAGGGAATGCCCTCCACCGAAAAGCCAAGCGGATCGAAGGATGTTTTACCAGACGAATCGACAATGCGTTTACAGTCCAAGTTCACAACGGCTCGACCGTCCGGGCCGCGATCGATCTGCACCGCCACTGGCGAGGTATCCGCCGCGGAGGCATCGTCGGCAGGCTGGCCAGGCGGGAGTCGGATACGGAGAGTGTCCGTGTCGGCGGGAAGATTTTCGAATGTCAACACAGCCTCGATCACGGCGATCCTGCCGTCGACGCGCAC
The DNA here is from genome assembly GCA_903877395.1 of uncultured Planctomycetaceae bacterium. GTDB lineage: Bacteria > Planctomycetota > Planctomycetia > Pirellulales > UBA1268 > BAIKAL-G1-2R. Next base: position 2,561 of record CAIRDU010000517.1, on the reverse strand, counting down.
CAAACTCTCCACCAGAGACTGCGCCGCCGCGTGGCCGAGTGCATTGCCAACAGATCGCGACCCGATGCGAAGATGTGTCGATCCTGAAAGCCCGACGCAGGTGATCGTGCTCCCAGCACCATTAGGTGCCTGTTTGATCTGCGGCGCGACGGTGGCCGGTTGAACCACAACTTCTGGGTCGACTCGCCACGTGCTCATTTCTACGAGCGTGGCCGTCGCAGCGGGCAGTTGCAACGTAAGTGCTTCGGCAGCCCCAGATGACTCAACGGCCACATTGCCCTGAAGCGTGAGTGTGTGCTTGGTATCCTCCGCACTCTTGAACCAAGCCCTGTATCCGCGAGGTGGTCGCTGCGTTCCTCCCGGCCCGCCAGCCACCATTGATGTTCCAAGCCCGGCATCTCCACCGCCAGCATCAATGGGCATCTTGGACACCGCATTCACAAAATCGGTATCAATCATCGATTGGCCCGGCCCGTCATAATGAGGCGAGGCGGTCAGCACGAGACCGTTCATCTCTAAGGGCACGCTTACCCAGCCAGCCCGCACCTGCCGCACGGTTACTTCAACGGTGACCGTGCAAATCCGCGATTGATTGAACGGCCTGCCCGGCTGCCTGAGCGTTGGCTTCGACTGGACCAGAGGCTGAACATTCTCTGCCGCGGGCATCACGCCCTTCACGGTCACGTTCTCCACCACCGCGGGTGGCGCTTCCGGCAAACCCGGGAGCCCTTCCTTCAGCCGCAGCAGATCCACAAAGTCGCGGTAGCGAAAGCCCGGCACTGGCACGAGCTGTCCGGTGTCGTCCTGTAAATAAAAGAGTTCCGGGGCAACTTCTTTCACCTGATCTCGCGGTTGACCGCTGAGCGTCTGGGCATGGGCCGTTGGCGTCATCGCCATGCCAGCCAGGAACCCAACCACACTGAGCCAAGCGCGCGCCTGCCTCATGCGAAGCATCGTGCCGCACAAACCAGACTTCACGTGAAACATGATTGGGAACCGCTGCATTAGATCGAAGAATCTCTCTTGGTGTGCCTGCTACAGGCTTGCCGACTGGCTGAGCCAATGCGATTTTGAGAGCGAATGCTTGAGACGCACACACGCACTCCCACCCCTCGACAGTAGCTTGCAGCGTACCGTCACGCACATACTTTCGTCATCCGACGGCCCTTCCCGACCCGTTACAATCGCTGGAATCCGATCCGCTTCCTCAAAAAAAGGCTTTTTTGTCTTGGCAGAGTATTCCTACCCCATCAGCGACCGTAGTTTTTCGAGCAACTCCGGCGTGCAGGCGGCGATAAACGCCGGGTGATCCAGCGAGACTCGACTCACCGACTGGCCGGCAAATGGTCCGATGGCCCCCCCTGCCTCGGCCACCAGTAATAACCCGGCGGCAACGTCCCAAGAGGCGATCCGACGCACCCAAAAAGCATCCAGTCGCCCGCAGGCGATGGAGGCGAGGTTGAGCGCAGTCGAGCCGCTTCGCCGGATCGCATGGGCATGCGGCAGCACAGCCAAAAAATCGGCCACCGCCGGCGCGTCTGCCGTCACCTGCGGGGGAAAGCCCACGGCCACCAATGCATCGGAGAGGCTTTCCGTGCGAGTCACAGCGATTCGGCCGCCGTTTAAAAATGCGCCGCCGCCTGCTCGAGCCGTAAAGCACTCCTCACGCACAGGATCGTAGATCGTGCCCACAAGCACGTCGTCACCGCGAGCCAGCGCCACCGATACGCAGTACGCAGGATAGCCGTGTACGTAATTCGTCGTGCCGTCGAGCGGATCTACGATCCATCGAAGGCCACTCGGTCCAGTTGTGTCATCACCGTCCGCAACCCCAACGGCCTTGGAAACTGACAATGATTCATCAGGCAACAACTCCTCGCCAATGAATCCATGATCGGGAAACGCCCCGAGCACGATGCGTTTGATCTCTCGCTGCGATGCCAGATCGGCCTCGGTGACCAGATCTCGCGGACCCTTGTTTGAAACCGCAAATTTTCCGAGCCACTCCTTGAGTACACGACCACCCGCCCGTGCAGCCGCCTCGCAGACTTCAAGCTGATCCATCGTTGACACACCTCTGTATTTTTGACTGAGTGGCTGTGCTGGAAGCACTCTGTTCGAGTGCGTGAGCGGACTGATTCTATCAACATTCTCACCGTCTCAGAGCGTTGCTATTTCATCTCTTAGAGGGTTTTCCTGACTCCCTCTCTTCCAGTTCGGTCCTAGAAGCCCGAGGCGTGAGCCGAAGTGGAATCTGGCTCGCCTCACGTGTTGCCACGTTGTGCCTCGGGCACCAGTTTTGAGTGATGGGCGTAGAAACTCTAAAAACCGAAGCTAGAATACGAACGTGAATTTTGCTGTCTCGCTCACTTGACTCCTTTGCTCCTTCGTTCGCGTTCTTTTCTGTCTGCATGTTGCAGGGCTACCCTCATGCCCACGAAAGCCACCGCCGCCAACATCTGGTCGATCGTGAACGAACGTGCGCATTGCCGAGGCGATAGCGATCTTGTGCAAGAAGCCCCCGCGATCGACCTCGCCGCCCCACAAGAAGGCATTACCCT
>CAIRDU010000516.1 GCA_903877395.1 uncultured Planctomycetaceae bacterium | reverse complement strand
CTGGGAGCATACCTTGTTGCATTGGTGGGCCGTGCGGCGACCGGAAAATAGGGGTGGGAGAAAGGGCACGCGATCCGCCCTAGCCGAATCTACAGTATCGCTGGAACATGCTAAGATTTCCAACGCCAACGGTTCCCAAGGAATGCCCTGCTGCAGAGCATTGTGCAGGGGTTCGAGTGATTTACCTTGACCGGAAGCCCTCGCAGGGACTACCTTCGCCGCAAAACCACGGATTCGAACGCCAAGGAGAAGGCCATACGCCATGAGTGCCGCACAGAGTCAGGGTGACATTTTCGACGTCAAAAAAGTCCGACGGCTGATCGAGCTTATGAAGGAGCACGATCTGTCGGAGATCGACCTCAAGCAGGCTGACCAGCGGGTACGCATTAAGCGTGGGCAAGACGCCGTCGTGTATGCGCCACCAGTGGCAGCCGTCGCCCCTCGCACGAGTGTGGTTGCTGCGGAGCCTGCGCCTGTTGAAAACTCCAGAATGCTTGTAATCTCGAGCCCCATGGTCGGCACCTTCTATCGGTCGTCAGGCCCCGATTCGGCGCCGTTTGTGAAAGTGGGCGACCGTATTGGGCCTGAAAAAGCCGTCTGTATTATCGAGGCCATGAAAGTGTTCAACGAAATTCCCGCTGGCATCTCGGGGCAAATTGTGGCGGTTCTTGTGGAGAACGGCGCTGCGGTTGAATTTGGTCAGCCCTTGATCAAAGTGGATCCCGAGGCGTGAGATTCGATCGTGGCTGATGCGATCGAATCGACGCGACCGAATTTTATTGAGTCCCCCGAGTGAGCTCCCAGGCAGTTGTGTATGTTCAAACGGATTCTGATAGCCAACCGCGGCGAGATTGCGCTGCGAGTGATTCGCGCCTGCCGTGAACTTGGCGTTGAGACAGTCGCCATCTACAGCCAGGCTGACCGGGATGCAGGCTATTTGCAACTTGCCGACGAGGCCATCTGCGTGGGGCCGGCTCGTGCTGCAGACAGCTATCTGCGAATCGATCGGGTGATCAGTGCCGCTGAGATAGGAAATGTGCAGGCGATCCACCCCGGATATGGGTTTCTCTCCGAAAACGCTCACTTTGCAGAGGTCTGCCGGTCGTGCGATATTGGCTTTATTGGGCCCACTCCAGAAGCGATGGCCCGTGTAGGCGATAAAAATTCCGCCCGTGCCCTCGCTCGTGAAGCAGGAGTGCCGTGCGTGCCCGGCAGCGATGGCTTGATCACCAGCGAGCAGGAAGCCGTAACCATAGCCCGTTCAATCGGGTTTCCTGTTCTGCTCAAGGCAACAGCTGGCGGTGGCGGGAAAGGCATGCGTGTGGCCGCTAACGATCTGGCTCTTGCCAGCGCCTGGCAGCAGGCCTCGGCCGAGGCTCAGGCGGCATTTGGAAATGCTGGTATTTATATCGAGCGATATATTGAACGCCCTCGGCACGTTGAGGTGCAAATCTTGGGCGACACGCACGGCACGATGCTGCATCTCTGGGAACGCGATTGTTCGACGCAAAGACGCCATCAAAAACTGATTGAGGAAAGCCCTTCGCCGCGTCTGGACCCAGAAACACGGACGGCGATGTGCGCCGCGGCGGTGCGACTAGCAAAGACGGCGGGCTACCACTCTGCCGGAACAGTTGAATTCATCGTGGATCAGCAGGGCAACTTTTACTTCATTGAGATCAACGCTCGGATTCAGGTAGAGCATCCTGTGAGCGAGATGGTGACGGGCATTGACCTTGTCAAGGCGCAGATCCGAGTGGCAGCCGGCGAAAAGCTGGAGATGAAGCAGGAAGACATCGTACCTCGCGGGCATGCGATCGAGTGCCGCATCAACGCCGAGGATCCGGCCAATGGCTTCCGGCCCTGCCCGGGTCGTATCGAAAGGATCACTGCTCCGGGCGGCTTTGGCGTGCGGTTCGATTCGCACGTGGCGGCGGGCTATGTGGTGCCGCCGCACTATGACTCACTGCTTGGCAAGCTGATCGTTCACCAAGCGACTCGCCGTGAGGCGATCGAAACGATGGTTCGTGCGCTCAAGGAACTGCGCATTGAGGGCATCAAGACAACTGTGCCGCTGCACTTGGAAGTGTTGGCCAATTCCGCCTTCCACGATTCTCAGGTCGACACGACGTTTGTGGAACGGATGCTGGCAGGATGAACACGATTGCCGCAGGGACGAGGGATCCCCTGCCAGAAGGAAAGTAATATGAGTGAATCGCTGTCGCGCCCACCAAAGGCGGCCCACGAGTTTTCAAAGGTTGCGATTCTTTTTGCCGGAGGTCCTGCGCCCGGGGCCAATGCCGTCATCTCGACTGCGGCGATTTCATTTTTACGCAACAATTGCGAAGTGCTGGGAATGAAGCACGGCTATTCGTCGCTTGCCAATTACACCCCAGAAAATCCGCTGGCAGCCGGCCGCGACTTCGTGCAGGTCACGCCGGATTTTCTGAAGCGATCGCGTTCTAGCCAAGGCATTTTGCTCGGCACGGCAAGGACAAATCCCGGCAAACTGGTGTCATCTCCGGCTCATTTCGATGAACCTGATCGCGTGCGGCAACTCAAAAATGTGTACGAGGGACTTCGCTCTCTTGGCGTTGAGGCGCTGATCTCAATTGGTGGCGATGATACGCTCAAAACGGCCAACAAATTGAAGCTCTATCAGGATCGGCTTCCCCCAGGCAGCCCCCGAATCCCTGTCGTGCATCTGCCCAAGACAATCGATAACGACTACATGGGGATTGATTTTACATTTGGCTATTTCACTGCGGTCGACACGCTGGCTGCAGAGGTTCGCAACCTCCTCTACGACGCCGAGGCGGGCCGAACCTATTACTTGTGCGAAACGATGGGTCGCAGTGCTGGTTGGCTGTCATACGGAGCTGCGATTTCCGGTGAGGCCAGCCTTGTGATCAGCGTGGAGGACGTGCACGGCCGATACCGCGACGAGGAACAAATCACCGATGCCTCCGGTCGTACGCAAACTCGTGCGATCATGCAGGTCGACGAGGTGGTGGGCCGGATCGTCAAGACGATGCGAGTGCGGGAGGAAAATGAGGGGAAGCCGTTTGGGGTGATTGTGTTGGCTGAGGGCTTAGCCGAATATCTGCCGAGCCGTCACTTGGAAGGCATTCCACGGGATGACCACGGCCATATTTCGATTTCTGACGTGCAGCTCGGCAGAATGTTCGCCAAACTTGTTGCCGATGAGTTTAAGCGGCAGACGGGGCATGCTCGCAAGGTGGTCGGCTTGCAGTTGGGCTATGAGGCTCGCTGCGCCAAGCCGCACGCCTTCGACATCATGCTCGGCAGCCAACTGGGCGTGGGCGCCTATCGCGCGCTCGCTGAACGCGGACTCGATGGCGTGATGGTGAGCGTATCGGGGCAGCTCGACTTAAACTATGTGCCATTTGGGGATCTCATCGACCCCAATACGTTGGTCACGGTAGTGCGTTACGTGGAACGCGGCAGCGACTTCCACCGCCTAGCGAGGTTTCTCGAGACGTTTGTCAACGAATAGCCGTTTGCACATGGTCCACCCGGCAAGCCCTACTTCAGCGTGAGGGTGCCTTTTGTACTCGGCACGCCGGTCTGTCGGGGATCGATTTCTACGGCCATGCGTAGGGCCCTCGCGGCCGCCTTGAAGACGGCTTCCGCGATGTGATGCCCATTGTGACCGTGGTGCAGGATTGCGTGGAAGTTCGCACCCACGGTGGCCGCAAAACTTTCCCAGAAAACCTCCACAAGCTGGGCGTCAAACGTGCCGATCGTGGGGACCGGAAAATCCACGTTCCAAACGGTTGCAGCGCGCCCTCCCAGATCGATGGCCACGGTCGCAAGGGCCTCATCCATCGGAATAATCGCATGCCCATAGCGACGGATGCCCCGCCGATCGCCAAGCGCATCGGTCACAGCCTGACCCAATGCGCGGCCAGTGTCTTCCACCGTATGGTGTCCATCGACGTGGATATCCCCCTGGCAACGCACGGTCACATCAATAAGCGAGTGCCCGGCGAAGAGCGTGAGCATGTGGTCAAAAAACCCGATGCCTGTCGCGATTTCAGCGTGGCCGCTGCCGTCGAGGTCAATCGACAGCACGATCGTCGTTTCATTCGTTTTACGCGAAACAGTTGCGGAGCGTTTCATGGAGGTGTCAATCCGTGTCAAAGGGTCTTGAGGCAATGGACACATGCATCGATCTCCTGATCGGTGCCGACGGTAATGCGCAGGCCATCGCCCCAGCCGGCGTAGTCCATAAATCGAATGAGGATGCCCTGCCGCTTGAGGGCCTCGTAAATGGGCTTGTGCGGGCGATTGGGGTGCGTGCACCAGACAAAGTTAGCTTGGCTTTCTGCAACCTGAAAACCGAACCCTCGCACGGCAGCGGCAAGCCGCTGCCGTGTAGCGATGATCACCGCACGGTTGGTTTTCAGCCACGCCTGATCGTCAATGGCTGCAGTCGCTGCTGCAATCGAGAGCGTATCGCAATTGTACGAGTCTTTTACTTTGCGGAGTTGTTGGATGATGTGTGGCTGAGCGACTGCAAAGCCAAAACGCAGTCCCGCCAATGCGTATGATTTGCTCAATGACCGCATGACAATGATATTTTCGCTCTGTCGAACCAAGTCCAAACAGTTGGTTTCGGCAAAGTCACCGTAAGCTTCGTCGACAACCAGCGGACACGGCAACCGTTCAGCGAGTGCTTTTACGCGGTCGGGCGATAGCAGCGTACCGGACGGACTGTTGGGATTGGCGATAATCGCGAGCGTGAGGTTCTTTTCAGGAGACGCAAACGAATCATCCAGCGACCAGTCGGGTTGAAAGTGGACCTCGTCGGCGTGTGCAGCCTGAATCTCCGTGAGCGTGCGGTAGAGGATATAGCTCGGGTACGGCATTCGCAGCCGATCGCCAGATCCGACGAATGTGCGCACAAGAATCGTGAGTAGATCATCGCTGCCATTGCCGCAGATGATCCAATCGGGGTCGACGCCGAGGATATCTGCAGCCCGCAGTCGAAAAACGGTGGCTAGCGGATCGGGGTATTTTGCGAGCGTACGGTCGGAGGCAGCCGCGGCGATTGCGCGAGCCACGGCCGGCGACGGGGCGTACGGATTTTCGTTCGTATTGAGCTTGATCCACGTACCGCCCTGTGGTTGTTCGCCAGGGACGTAGCCGGCCATGGACTGAATTTCTGGGCGAATGCAACCGCCACTGCGTGTTGATTGAGGAAGTATTGTGGACATACGCGAAAGTCTACCTCACCGCTGGCGGAACATTCGCACGGCTGCCAGACGGCGAGAAAATGATGGCCGCACAATCCGGACAACCTGTCTTTATGGCTTTCAATCCTCGCCGAATGACTCGCTCGCCCAATGACTGTTCATCAGCTTTTTTGACTGCACTGAACCATGAATCAGCCCCCCTTTTCCAGTCCGAGAACGCATCTGATTTTCCCTCGAAGCGGGTATCTAGGGGCGCAATCCGGCAATGGGTGCGGCAGAAGTCTCGTCGCAGGGGCGAGGATATGCCCAAGACTCCTCACGCTTCCGCCGACACCCAATTGCCTCCGAAAGCCTAGGGTCTCTGCTACGCTTTGGCGGGATGCGTCCTCGCCTCGACGCTGCGACGGTGGGCCGTCAGACCTTCGGTGTCAGCGAGGATTGCGATGTCATCGGCGATGGCGGCCAGATCGGCTGGCGAAAGTTTGATCACACTCCCACTCCGTAGGAATTCATTGGCTGAAAGTCCTGACGCAAATCGCGCCGTGCCACCGGTGGGCAAAACATGCGATGGGCCAGCGGCGTAGTCACCCGCCGCGACAGGGCTCGAGGTGCCAAGAAATACTGCGCCCGCATGGCGAATGGTGGCCAGCGTTGCTTCGGGGTCGATGGTGTCGATCGAGAGATGCTCGGCGGCCCATGCGTCGGCAAGGCAGGCCGATTCTTCATCGCTGGACGTCAATACGATCCCGCCAAACCTTGCAAGGCTCTCTCGCGTCAAGTCACCCCGCTCCAACACTGCCACTCGCCGCTCAATCGCGGCAGCCACGCGATCGGCAATCGCCGCACTCGCTGTGAGCAGGATGGCCGATCCGGGCGAATGCTCGGCCTGCGCGAGCATATCAGCCGCGATACACTCCGAGTTGGCGGCGGCATCTGCCACAATCACGATTTCGCTTGGGCCTGCGATCGAGTCGATGGAAACATCACCGTAAACGTACTCCTTAGCCAACGCCACAAAGAGGTTG
>CAIRDU010000515.1 GCA_903877395.1 uncultured Planctomycetaceae bacterium | reverse complement strand
GTGTGACTCAGGTCATCACCCGCAGCGGCCAAGGTGAAGTCGGTGTCCATTTTCACACTGATGAGCAGGCGCTGGGGATGGACCCGTTCTTCGTCCGGAACGCCGATGTGGTAACAGACCTCAAGGTCTTCAATTGTGATGATGTCCATAAAAAGAGGTGTACTCAGAGAGCCCGAACCATTTCCAGCAATCGCCGGGTGGGAGTGTTGAGGGGGAGTTCGAAGGCTTGTTCCCAATGGACCCAGGCGAATTCTTGAGCCTCTTCATTCAAGGTCACCGACTGGCCAGGCAGGGCGAGGCAGGTGTAGTTGAGTAGGATGAAATGGGCCTCCCGGTAAAACTCGGTGGAGGCGATCGAGTCTTGGACCATCACGAACTGGATTTGATCGATTTCCAGGCCAGTCTCTTCACGAACCTCTCGTCGAAGAGCCTCCTCAGAGGGTTCACCCCATTCGATCTTTCCGCCGGGAATTCCCCACATGCCGGACCACTTGGCCGTCTTGAACAAAAGCATGCGGCCCGAATCGTCTCGGATGAGAGCCCCGACGGTCGGAATCGGAAACGCCGAACGCGGCGCGGGACCCGGATTCAAGCATAATTGATTGGCTTCCAAGTGACGGCGGAGTTCAGACAGGTGCTCGACAATCAGGTGGGGCTTGGACGCGCGCAGTTTATCGAGGCTATCGTACCCGGTCAGGACTGCGACTGACTTCACTCCTCCGTGGTGAGCGGTTTCAATGTCGTGCTGCATGTCGCCAATGAATACGGTTTGAGTTGGGTCCAGTTCGTTATCCCGAAGGATTTGTCCGATGAGGTCTTTTTTGTCGTGGGCACCGAGGTAGGTCTTGTCGAAGAACGGACCAAATCCTGAGCTTTTTTCTTGGTGAGCAAACAAGGCCGGATGCACCGCACTGAGGAGAAAGGTCCGTAGCCCATGCTGCCGACAAAACTCCAGAAATTCCCGAGCATGCGGCAAGGGTGTGACCGTGTCTTGGACCCGCTTGAATCCCTCCAAGAACCAACCCTCTAATTCAGGAAGCGATTCCTTCGGTACCCGTTCCATGTAGAAGTCCCGAGCAGGGAGACGAAACTCTCGCCGAAAGTCCTCCAGAGCCATCTCCGGTACTCCCGCCTGTTGCAGCGCATGGTTCGAAGCCCGCCAGACGGCCGGAAGATCATCCACCAGCGTCCCAGACCAATCGAAGATCACATTGCGAATCACCGAGCTAAGCTATCCCTGGTGGCCCTACTCGCAAACGCAGGATTTACCCGTTGAGCCGATCCGAAGAACTGGGGCTGAGTGAGGTCGCACCATCGCCCGGGGGCTTACTGATTTTTGCATCGGCTTCAAGCCAGACCTGCCAGGCGGCCCGCATCGACTGAAAGGCCAGCGCCTCACCTTGCAGAGTATTGGCCGGATGCCATTCCACGGCATGAACCTCTTCCGGATTGCAAGGGCCCTCGGTCTCCAGAGGTTGAGCTGTGAAAAAGAGGTCGAGCACTGGGTAGGTCACCCCGTCGAAAAGGTATTCGTTGGGCTGAGAACAGAGAAATCGTAGGTCAAAAAGTCGGATGCCCACTTCCTCGAAAATCTCCCGATGCACCGCGGACTCGGCGCACTCGCCCATATTAATAAACCCGCCGGGAGGGGCCAGGAGCCCCGCTCCTGGATCGTTCGCACGCCGGATTAACAAGATGCTCCCATCGTCCCGTTGGATGAAGACGGCAACTGCCACCGCAGGATTGAAGTAC
>CAIRDU010000514.1 GCA_903877395.1 uncultured Planctomycetaceae bacterium | reverse complement strand
TCCCCGATGGCCCGTATCCGCAACGTCTTTGAAATTATCGAACTGTACGGTCACGACGAAAATTTTGAACCCCATACCACGTCTGAATTTACATCCACCAGCGCACCGGCTGGGTCCCGATTGAAGCTTGATATCCTCGCCGAACGGATTCAGCGCGGAATGCCCTTGTGGCACCCAGAAGATTCGACCGAGTCTTCCGAGGCCCTACTGGTGACCGCCGGCGACAATCGTTAAATGAAAAGCGCGTTGATCCAACGCGTTGATTCCTGTCCGCTCAGCGGTCGTTGTGGCGATTACTCGTCGCGACGACCGCTCGAACGGGCTCGAATGCCGACATCGATCTCCCGCTTTGCAGTGTCGGCCTTGAGTTTCTGCCGCTTGTCGTGAAGCTTTCGGCCGCGACCGATTCCCATCAGCAGTTTCACGCGGCCATTTTTGAAATACATCTTCAACGGCACAAGCGTGAGCCCCTTCTCTGAGGCGAGACCAGCAAACCGATTGATTTCGCGGCGGTGCATCAGGAGCTTTCGGGGCCGCTTGGGTATGTGGTTGAGTTGGTTGGCTTTGACGTATTCCGGAATGTCGCAGCCGATGAGCCACACTTCGTCGCCGTTGACCCGTCCATAGGCCTCATCCAGCGACATTTTTCCGGCGCGGAGGCTCTTCACTTCGCTCCCCACCAGCGAGATGCCGCACTCCAACGTGTCGGTAATTTCATATTCGTGTCGGGCGCGGCGGTTGTCGGCCACAACCCGCTCCACTGGCTTTTCGTCTGGCTTGGATTTGCCGACAGCGGCGGATGGCTTGCCACCGGTAGCCGGTGGTTTACCGGCAGCAGGCCTGCCGGGCGGACGGCTTCCCGGGCGGGATGGCGGACGAGTTGGTTTTGATGGACGCACAGATCTGGTGCTCGCGTGTGGGCAGCGGCTTTCGTACAGATTACACTGCTTTGACTCTCCTGACATGCTCGCACGATTCCTTCGCCAGTCCCGCCGTCCATCGCCGCCAGCCACACGCCTGCAGCCAATTCCCCACGGAGCCGTTTTGCCGATGCACACAAACCGTTTTTTCTGCCGACAGACTGGGTTTGGCATCACGGTCGCTGGCTGGTTGGCAGCGGTTTGTATGTCCGCTGCCACAGCAGACAACCCAATGGGTTTTGTGGCCGGTGCTCAAAGACCCGGAGGCGATGGGCCAGCCATTGAAGTGCCGGGGGGATGGATGGTGGCCTATAAGGAAACGATCCCCGGAACCGACGTTACGTTTTCAATGATCCCCGTACCGGGGGGCACTTTTTCCCAAGGCAGCCCCGCTGCAGAGACTGATCGCAATGCCCACGAAGGGCCGCAATTCGCGGTGAAGATTGCCCCCTTCTGGATTGGGAAATGCGAGGTGACATGGTCGGAGTACAAGGCCTATATGCGAGCCTGCGATCTCTTCAAGGCCATCGAGTCGGCCAAGATTCGCACCGTCACGCCAGACAACCAGGCCGATGCGGTTACCGCACCATCCAACCTCTACGACCCGACGACAACATTTTCCAACGGCGAGGATCCATTCCAACCCGCTGTCACGATGACGCAATTTGCAGCCCGCCAATACACCCAGTGGCTCAGCGGTCTCTTGGCGGAGTTCTATCGACTGCCCACCGAGAGCGAGTGGGAATACGCCTGTCGCGCCGGCACAACAACGCCTTGGCACTGCGGCAGCGACGCTGCCCAACTCGAAGCATTCGGATGGTTTGCCGACATCTCCGACGAAACAACGCATCCGGTGGGCCAGAAGCAACCCAACGCATGGGGCCTGTACGACATGCACGGCAATGCGGCAGAGTGGGTGCTGGATGAACTCGTGCCCGATGGCTACGCCAGGCAGGCTGGACTTGGACAGCCCGTACCGGATGCGGTTGCCGCCGTTTGGCCCACGCACCTCTCACCGCGGGTGGTGCGAGGCGGTTCCTATTATGATGAGGCCAGCGAGTGCCGCAGTGCAAGTCGCCGAGGATCCGAAGACGTCGCCTGGAAAGAGATTGATCCGAATCTGCCGAAGAGTCCGTGGTGGTATACAGAAGAACCAGCGTTGGGCGTAGGCATGCGGGTGGTGCGTCCGCTGGTCGTCCCGGAAGTGGCCGAACGCCGCCGCTGGTGGCAGGCCGATATCGAGAGCATCCAAGCCGACACAAACGATCGGATCATGCAGGGCCGCGGAGCCCGCGGCCTCGTGGATCCAAAACTCCCGGCAGACGCAAAGGCTGCGGGGATCGAGAATTAGGCACGCCTTGTCAATGCCGTTGGTGAGAAACTTTTGTGCGCCAGTCGTGGGTGGAGATAACCTGGTGGAGACAACCATGAATCGCTTCGCTGTATCGGCCACGATCGCCTGCCTGTGCTGCGCGATTCCTGCGGCCGCGCCTGCTCGAGATTGGCCCGACTGGCGTGGGCCCAACGAAAACCGGCACGTCGGCGACGACAAGCCTTTGGTCACCTCATTCGATCCCGAGAAAGACTCAAACGTTCTCTGGAAGAGCGATGAGGCCGGCGGCATCTCCACGCCGGTGATCATGAGCGGCAAGCTCTTCACGCTTGTTCGACACCAACCCGGCACGAATCAAGAGGCCGAGAAGGTGGTCTGCCTGGATGCAGTGACTGGGAAAAAACTCTGGGAGAACATCTTTCATGTGTATCTGTCGGATGTGCCGGCTGAACGCGTTGGCTGGTCGAGCATCGTGGCTGACCCCACCACACACACCGTCTTTGCGCACGGCGTATGCGGCGCATTCACCGCAATCAATGCTGCCACTGGTGTCACGCTGTGGAACC
>CAIRDU010000513.1 GCA_903877395.1 uncultured Planctomycetaceae bacterium | reverse complement strand
TCTGCTCCATCCTGCTGGCATCGATCCTCTTCGAAGCGGGCGGGTGTTCGGGTAAGGCCGTCAAGAAAAAAGGTGCTGCAACGGGCAGCGGGGAGGGCGATACAAAAGAAACCCTTCCTGCTATCGACCTCGATACGGCGATCCCTGTGGATGATGGAAAGATACTTGTTGCCTCACCGATCGGGTGGACGCGGTCTTCGCGATCCAAAGACTATCTCGTGCGGTTTCAGCCGGGGCCAAAAAAATCGTATCCATCCCTCACTGTGACAGTGGCCGCTGCGCCGAATGATTTTGTTGAAATCACCGATCAGAATCAGCAGCAGTTTGCAGACGGGATTGCAGTTGGCCTGGAGGGCGATTTTTCAAAGAACGGCAAGAGTTCCCTCCTCAAAAAACCTGTGGGCATGAAGCTTGGCCCACATCTGGGGGCTGCGTGGGCAGCCCCAGGCACAGCCAAGGTAAGCGGGTTAAACGAGCCGATCGAACGTTGGATGTATGCCGTCGTGATCGGCGGCCGTATGTACACAGTGGAAGCCCGGGCTCCGAAGGGCAAGGTCGATGCCGCAGCAAAAATGGCAGCCAAGGCCGTCGCCGGTGGGCTAGCCGTGCCGAGTGCAGAGCCAGTCGAGCCTGCTTTAGAACCGGCCGAGCGACCGGCAGTCGAGCCTGCTGAGCCGGTCGCAGAATCGGCCAAGCCTGAGACACCAGCTGAGAGCAACTGATCCCACGCCACTAAGCCCACGGGCTTTTCCAATCGCCCCACGCGGCCAGGTATCTGGTCAAACCTGCCGATTCTTTTGCGTGGCTGTCAATCCACTCTCTTGCTTGCTCGATCAGCGAGTGTTCTTCTTGGATGTCGATCTCACCGGCCACCACGCGGGATCGCAAAAACACAAAATATGTGTCCAGCACATCCCCTCGGCAGTAGTCGTGAATCTCGATGGCGCGGCCAGCATCCCAGAGGTCTTGCACCATGTGTCCCGCCACATCCATCTTGCCGGGCTTGCCAATCAAGTTGGCAGCCAGTGAAAGCCCACCATTGAACCGAGAAGCGCCGTTGTTGGTGAGCCATTCGTGCAGGTCGAAATGGGCAGCGGTATTGTAGCGGTTGCGGGGTTGATCGAAGCTGCGTTTGTCTTCGGCAAACCAGTCTGGAATCGATATGCCATACCGAAAAGCGCACAGTTCCAAGAGAGGCATGTCGAATCCGCGGCCGTTAAAGCTGATCAGTTTTGGCCGGTGGTACTTCCGCCAACCCTCCCAGAAGAGGCGAACAATTTCATGCGACCTCGACTGGCCTTCATCCAAGGCCACGAGATCCGTGAGTTGGAAGTTCGACGCAATTTTCGCAATCACCAGCGAAACAGGCAGATGGAACGTGTAGGGAATGAAGTCCTTTCCGTTCTCCGCAAGCAGTTCGGCGCGGTATTTTGCAATCGCGGCTTCTGGTGAGAGTTTCTGGCCCGGGTACTTGAGTTGCGACACCAGGCACCCGTCGGAGACGCTCTCGATGTCGAATACGAAATAGGCAGTGTCGAGCTTGGACATGGTGTGGATTTACCGCCTTGCTAATGGGTGCCGTAGCGGCAGCCAGGCGCCATCCGCCTTGCTCGATGCCACCGACTGCTCGATGAAATACATTCCCTCCACGCCATCGCAGATGTTGGGATAGATCGTGTTGATTCGTTCAAAGGGTCGCCCCGCAATGGATTGCTCCATGGCGTCAAACGCATTGCGATAGACGTTGGCAAACGCCTCAAAGAAAGCCTCTGGATGCCCTGCCGGCAGTCGGCATGCCGCCTTGGCGGAGGCATGGATAAAGGGAGCGTTTGGGTCGCGGGTGTAGATCGCGTGGGGATGGCCATTTTTTCGCACGAAGAGCTCATTGGGATTTTCCTGATGCCATTCGAGGCTTGCCAGCGTGCCGTCGATCTCGATCCGCAGATCGTTCTCTCGGCCATGGCTGATCTGCGAAGCGGTCACTGTGCCGAACGCGCCGTTCTCGTAACGAATGATGGCATGACCGTAATCGTCGAGTCGTCGCTGGGGCTCAAAGATCTTGAGATGCGCGCTGATCGTCT
>CAIRDU010000512.1 GCA_903877395.1 uncultured Planctomycetaceae bacterium | reverse complement strand
TGGCGCAGGCACCGTGTTTAATCGCGTAGGCCACCACCGGTGAAGGCTGCGTGACAAGTGCAAAGTCGGCCACGACTAAGTCGCCGCGAATCCCAGTCAAGGCAACGGCTGGCTTTGTCCCTGCCGCAGGCACCGCGAAGATAACAATCCCTACCTCCGGCGGAATCTCGACCGATGCCTCCCACGGCAGCACCGCTGCGGTTGCGCCGTCGAGGGCCTGGAGCGATTCTACGAGCGATGTTGCCCGCTCAGGCGTGCGATCGCAGACTAGGATCTGTGCAACGCGGGCCAACGACAATTCAACCGCTGTGGCGCGAGCCGCTGCGCCTGCTCCGATGATCAGCACGTGGGCGTTGGCGGGATCGATGTGGGCTCGCAGTGCTTCGACGGCACCGCGGCCATCGGTCATGTGTCCGACAAGTCCAGATGGCTGCGGCTGGATGAGGCTGACGGCGGCTGAGAAAGTGGCTGCCGGAGACGACGATGCAACCAGCGGCAACGCTGCTGCTCGGAGCGGACCGGAGAGCAAACACCCGCGAAATCCCATCGCGTTGGCTCCATTGATGGCATCGGCCAAGCGATCTGGAGTGACATCCAGCGTGAGAAAACGCCAGTCGAGGCCGGCCGCCTTAAAGGCGAGCTCAAAGAGATACTGCGCTGGGTTTCCAGCTGCAGGACAGCCCAGCAGGGCGATGATTTCCTGAAGGGCTGGGCTGGTCATATGTAAGTTGACTCGAGACACGAAATAAAATCGTCAACCGGCAGACTGATGGAAGGCTGTCCAACGAGCCGCAGGGGGCGGTATCAGACACGATTGCTTGCGCCGGTGGCAAATCCGCAGATTGTTTACCGAAAATGGCGTTAGACGGTGACATGCGTGACAGCCACGAAACGCGGATCGGAGCGGATAGGATCGAAATCGGGCTCAACATGAGTCAGATCCCTAAACCGGCCATCGATTGATATGGCCTGCGTCAGGTGCTTAACGGCAGACTGTACGCTGCCTGCCAGCGAGAGATAGCAGGCCAGATTATAATGTAAAATGGGCTGACGCGGGGCCGCGACCAAGCCTTTCTGGAGTGTCCCAACAGCTTCATCGAGTCGCCCGAGTCGCTTCAGGCACCAGCCAAGCCCAAGCCAAGCTTCCAGTTGTTGGGGATTCTTTTCAACTGCCAGCGATAGCGGTTCCAACGCCTCTTGCCAGCGTCCAAGAGCTCGCAAAGCCTCCCCTTCTAAATGCTTCACGCGGCCTGAAGAACGGGTGGACTCTGGCAGCGTGCCGAGGGAACTGAGAGCCCGCAGCAGCAGTTTTTCCGCCGACCGGGGAATGGATCGATCTACCTCTACGAGCAGTTCGCCGAGTTCAATATAGCCAGCACACTCCCTCAGGATGGCCTGCCGTCGCTGGCGTGTCATGGGGGGGATGGGTGGCATGGCAGTCATGGTGCATCTCTGTGCGTCTACAATACAAATGGTAGGTCCAAAGCGCAAGAAGTGCTTCGCTGCCCACATCTGATTTATACGCAGGAGGGCAATGCCTAGATCGCCAGAATATACAAAATGCTTTCCCACAGGAATTTTCTACGAAAATCAGGGCTTCCCGCCACCATTGAGAGAGACCGTAAGGCTGGTTCGGCATACCGACACTCACGAGGCGACAGCTATCTTTATGAGACTCACGCTCCGAACGCTCTTGGCATGGCTGG
>CAIRDU010000511.1 GCA_903877395.1 uncultured Planctomycetaceae bacterium | reverse complement strand
ATGCATGAGGGCCGCCGTTGCGGTGCGGAATCTGCTTCAGTTGGATCTCAAGCCTCGCGACATCATGACCAGACGCGCCTTTGAAAATGGAATGGTTGTCATCATGGCGCTGGGCGGATCCACCAACGCAGTGTTGCATCTCATCGCGATGGCGCGGAGCGTGGATGTGCCGCTGAGCCCTGCCGATTTTCAGGCGGTGTCGCGGCGAGTGCCCTACCTTGCCGACCTGAAGCCCAGCGGCAAGTTTGTGCAGGAGGATCTGCACTCGATCGGCGGCACCAGCGGCCTCATGAAATATCTTCTCGACAAAGGCCTGCTCGACGGCGACTGCATGACGGTCACAGGCAAATCACTGGCCGAAAATCTAGCAATGAGTAAGGGGCTTTCGCCGGGACAGAAAATCATTCAGCCCGTGGAAAGCCCGCTGAAGCCGACGGGCCACATTACAATCTTGCACGGCAATCTGGCTCCTGGAAGTGCTGTGGCCAAGATCACGGGCAAAGAGGGCTCGCGGTTTTGTGGGCCGGCTCGCGTATTTGACAGCGAGGAGGCGATGCTTGCAGCCTTGGAACAGGGAGCCATCCGCCGTGGTGACGTGGTCATTATCCGATACGAAGGCCCCAAGGGCGGACCCGGCATGCCGGAGATGCTGACGCCCACATCGGCGCTTGTGGGTGCTGGTTTGGGCGCGGATGTGGCCCTGATCACAGACGGCAGATTTTCCGGTGGTTCGCATGGATTCATCGTGGGCCATGTGGTTCCGGAGGCGCAGGAAGGCGGCCCGATTGCGCTGGTAATGGATGGCGACCGGATTGTGATTGATGCCGACACCGCAACGATCGACGCCGAGGTGTCTGACGAAGAGTTCGCCCGTCGCCGACAGGAGTGGAATGCTCCGCCGCTGAAAGCCACGCGTGGCGTACTGGCGAAGTACATCCGCTTTGTGGCCCCGGCCTCAGCCGGCTGTGTTACGGACGAAGGCGAGTAGCACCTGGACCGCTACCGAGGCATCGGCAGCGATTCAATAGGCACAGGCGGTCCGGGCTGGATGACCGCGCCAGGAGGAAGTTGTTCTGGTGAAAGTGGAGCGCCGAAGACAGGTCCACTTGAAACGGCGCCGCCACCGGCAGATGCCGCCCCAGTCATCGGTCCGGTGGTACCGTCGGGCGGCTGGTAGTAAGGCTCGGCTTGCGGGAGAGGCGCGATCCCGAGTTGAGAGAGCAACTTCTGAAGCATTTTTTGTTCCAGCAGCGGATCGCGGCCCAGCGGGATCCAGCCAATGTTTTGCATGGGATTGGCAACTGGCCGCGGCTGATCGCCAACCTGTTGTCCCAACGTGGGCAGAGGTGTGCCGTATCGATAGAGTGAATCGTCGTTGCGAAACGAGGCTCCGCCCGCCGTGGCTCGCATCGGCCGGACCATATTTTCTAACTCCTTGAGCACCACCACCTCAATGCGCCAGCCGGCCGGATCGGGTACGAGGCGCATCGTTCCAGTTCGTCGAATTGACTGCAGCGTGCTTTCTAGGCGTTCGTGAAAACCGACTGAATCACCCCGCCAAGGTTCGAGGAGAGTGGCCCCCGTTTGCGGATACGTGTCAACTCGACCTTCGGTAGGAATCCCGTTAGAAAACACCACCCGCTGCTCGGCCTGAACCTTGAAGTAGTCGTCTATAACATCAACCATTTGTTTCCACACAAGCTCCGAATCCAGCGGTGGAATGACGACAGAGTTCTTGGGTGCGCTCGGTGGGCTTGGCATGATCGGCCCGCCCGGCCCGATGACCACATCTTGGGGCAGAGGCGAAAATGGATCGAACTGCTGGGTGGACGCTGGCGGGGCTTGGGCATGGGTAGCTCGTCCCACAATGAGTGCGTCGATCAGCACCCAGAGGAACCCCAGGAGGAGAGCAACGCACGAGGCGCGGAGAGAAGCTCGGAAAATGACGCAAATCATGCGGAGCATCTGGATCGTAGAGGCGTTCACGGCAGTCATGGCGGTCATGGCCTAAAAAGTTTCAGGTTTCTGCGGTCAGCCGTTCTCGGCCCCGGATCGTCGTGGATCGGCTGGCCGGGCTCAAGGCCAGTTCAGAGCCTTTATTCGTGTGCCGTGTACCCCCATCCAGCGGTTCTGGTGGTGGGTAGACACAATGAATCACGACGGTTGCAGCAATCTTTTTTGCAGGCAGAACCGGAACGGGTCACATGACTTTGAGGCACATGCCGAACGAAATTATTGGATTGCGAGATTTCAATCGTTCGGGCATTCGGACAAAGTTTCTTTTGCCCGCGACCATTCGCCGGCAAAGCACTTGAACTGTTCGCCGTCGATGATCCAACGAGTGTGAAGAGCCAACGAACTATAGCCGCGTCGGATTCGCACGTTCAAGCTACGCAACGATCAGCAGTTCGTCGGAGTCCGAAGCACTCCACTAGCAGGCACCGAAACGGTTAGTCATTTCGTCGAAGCGGCGGGCGAAGCGAGTGTGCGAGGTATGCAGGTGTTCGCCCTGTGAGATAAATCGCATCTGATTACAGTGGTCGATACCTTGATCCATCAGGATTTTTTCAAATGGGCCACGTGATGGGGCGTACACAATCAGAAGTTTGTGTTCGTCGAGTTGCACTTCTAGGGAAAGCTCTGGATGCATGATGGCGATGCCCGTGCAGCCATCATCCGTTAGCAGATCCTCGAAATCCCACAGGACGCTTTCGAGCACCAGTCGCTCAATTCCATCCCGGGTGAAGCTGTTGGGCTCCGTGCCATCACGCTCATGCGATGTCTCGAGTACGATATCGCAGGTCTCGCCGAGGGGCTCGAGCAGGCAGAGAAATGTTTCAAAAAGCTTCTCGCTTGAGACCGACGCAATGAGTGCGGGCAGACG
Organism: uncultured Planctomycetaceae bacterium; assembly: GCA_903877395.1. Classification (GTDB taxonomy): domain Bacteria; phylum Planctomycetota; class Planctomycetia; order Pirellulales; family UBA1268; genus BAIKAL-G1-2R. Next base: position 481 of record CAIRDU010000511.1, on the reverse strand, counting down.
AGAGCCAGTGCGAGGGTCGACGTACGTGTCGAGGCGGTATCCTGCCTGTGGGACAACGTCGAGCTGCCAACTGGGGCGAATCGCTTCAGTCAGCGTAAACCGCCCGTAGCGGCGGCGGGCGAGGTGCGTCTCGAGGCTGGCGCGATCGGGACGGGCGATCGCGCCCTCAGGAGTAGCCGAACGGCGGGGGCTCTGGAATACGTCAAGATAGTCGTCGAGGAATCGCATGATGGATTTGGGTTGGAGAGGAGGAGAATGGCGAGGCGACACGGCCAGCGACGCAGGTTGCTGGTTCCCTTAAACCTAGGACATGGTTTTGCGCCGTGCGTCGCACGGCGGGCAGGGTTTACGAAATATCCGCTCGCGAAGGGCGGCCGTTGCTCTTTGGGGCCTCTGGACGGCATACTTTGCCGTTTTCCTTCGACTATGGGAGCGCGTCATGGACGGGAAAATCGTCTCAACCGGGATCACCTTCGATGAT
>CAIRDU010000510.1 GCA_903877395.1 uncultured Planctomycetaceae bacterium | reverse complement strand
GTAGAGATAATAGTAGTGCCACGTCTGTCCGCCCGTGCCCGGATTTTCCAGAACTGAAAAATGTTTTCCGAGCCATTCGAGGCCTCGCTCCAACACCTTGGGCGATGAGCCGCCACCGCAACAGGAAACGTGATCACGGGCAGCGCGAGCATCGGGGGTGCCGATGTGTTCGGAGGTGATCCACACGCTGGCGATGCCGGCGCATGTCATGCTGCCTGAGCCGCCAACGTTGCCGATGGTGTAACCCCAAGAGCCATCGCTATTGGCACAGGCAACCCAGTATTGCTGCGCCCGCATCCACGTATTTGCTCCAACTCGCACGCCTGCACGATCGGCCTCGTGCAGTGCAAGCAAGGCAAACTGCGAATTAGAGTTGTCACCGGTGCCCTTTGCCTTGCCGTACGACCACGAGCCTGCCGCTGGACCCTGTACCACTTGGCTCTCTTCCAGCCACTGAACGTTGCGTTCGAGTATGGGTCGATCGGCGTCGGGAGCAAGCATCGCCAGCACGAGCGTCTGAAGCGACACGGAGTAGGTTTCTTCAGGCTTCTGAAGTCGAAGCCAGTCAAGCGATCGCTGCATTGCCACGTGGCTACTCTCGACGCCTGCGTTGGCCAGCGCCAGCATCACAAGGGATGTTGCCCCGACGCGGGTGTCTTCTGTGCGCAGAGCGCATTCCCAAGAACCGTTGGGCTTCTGCTCGCGGATCAGCCAGTCGCGTGCCTTCTCAATCGCCCGCTGGAGCTTTTCTGAGGAGACTGGCGGGGGGTCTTTGTCAGCAGCCGCTAGGGGGTCTGCCCCGCAGGCCGATAGGAAGAGGAGCAGGAGCAGTGCAACCGTTGCGGGTCGTCGGCCTGTCTGTTGGGGCGGTCGGCGGGAAAGAAAAGCAACCATAAGCGAGATTCTCTGCTGCCCTCAGGAGGTACTCCTGTGTCGGTCTGTTGGCGTCCGGCGAGACTCGAAGGAACGAAAACAACACAAGGGCACGGATGTGCCGAACCATATCCAATGCTACCGCTTTTCGTCGTGGGCAGGATGTACCCCCGTAAAACCCTGATTATCAGAGGGCTCCGTTTGCCGCTTTGGCCGCGGCGGCGGATACTAAAGCTGTCCCGCATCCATATGCCACGGCTCATATGAGCCTAGGAAGGATTCCCCAGTGTCCACAGCCCCCCGCACCAAAACGCTTGACGACATTCTGCAGGAGTTCAGCCAACATAGGAAGCTGATGCAGGACGAATTACAAAAGGTCATCGTTGGCCAGAACGAGGTCATCGAACAGCTCTTTGCCGCGATCTTTACTCGCGGACACTGCTTGCTCGAGGGGGTGCCAGGGCTGGCCAAGACGTTGATGGTGTCGACGCTTGCCAGGATTTTGGACGTCGGCTTCAAGCGAGTTCAGTTTACACCTGACCTCATGCCTTCCGACATCACCGGCACGAACGTGCTGGAGGAAGATGATGCCGGCCGCCGCAACTTCCGCTTTGTCGAGGGGCCGATATTCACCAATATTCTGCTGGCCGACGAAATCAATCGCACGCCACCCAAAACGCAGGCAGCACTCCTACAAGCGATGCAAGAACGAGAAGTTTCCGTGGGGCAGGAAACATACAGTCTGCCCGATCCATTTTTTACGATTGCCACGCAGAATCCAATCGAGCAAGAAGGCACGTATCCGCTGCCGGAGGCGCAACTTGATCGATTCATGTTCAACATTAAGGTGGGGTATCCGACAGCACCCGAAGAGGAGCAGATTTTGATGGCCACAACCCGGGCCGAAAAACCCGAGGTGAAAAAGGTGCTTTCCGGCCGCGCAATCGTCAACATTCAGAAGCTTGTTGGCAGCGTGGCGGTGAGCGAATACATCGTTAAATATGCTGCCCGATTGGTGCGTGCGACGCGGCCCAAGGACCCGCTCTCGCCCCCCTATGTGGCCGAATTAGTCGACTGGGGGGCGGGCCCCCGTGCGGGACAGTTTTTGATTCAGGGCGGCAAGGCGATGGCGGCCATGGACGGGCGATTTAGCGTTTCGATTGACGACATCCGTCGGATCGCCGTGCCTGTGTTGCGGCATCGCGTTGCCACGAACTTCCAGGCGCAGGCCGATGGCCTGACGAGCGAATCGATTGTGGAGCGGTTGGTGCGAGAAATTCCCGAGCCCGCGATTCCTAAGTTGGTGAAATAAAAGCGAGAGTCACATATGGTGCGGGCAGTTGAGGAATACCTGAAGCCGGAAGTTGTACGGCAGATCGCGAGGCTGGACCTGCGCGCACAGTTCATCGTGCGAGGGTTTTTGCAGGGATTACATGCAAGCCCCTATCAGGGTTTTTCGGTTGAATTTAGCGAGCACAGGAAATACACCCCAGGCGATGACCCCAAGGGTATCGACTGGCTTGTCTACGCAAAAACTGACAAGCATTACATCAAAAAGTTTGAGGCAGAGACCAATATCACTGGTTACCTCGTGATCGACACAAGTGCCTCGATGGCCTATGCCTACCGCCAAGAGATCACCAAACTCGACTACTCGATCTCGCTGGCCGCAGCACTCTGCTGGCTCATGGTTCATCAGCAGGACCCTTGCGGCCTCATGGTGTTTGATGAAAAGCTTCACGCCAGCCTGCCCGCGAGGTCGAAGCGTTCGCAGATTGCGCAGGTGCTCGCTGTGCTTTCAAAGGTTCAGCCATCCGGAAAGACCGATATTGCGAAAAGTCTCGTGCAGGTGGCCGCCATGCTGCGGCACCGATCGCTTTTGATGGTCTTCAGCGATCTTCTAGCGGACCCCGAGCCGATCCGAGACGCTCTCCTGCGACTGCGGCACCGCGGCCACGATGTCATTCTGTTTCATGTGTTGGACGAGGCCGAGGTAAAGTTTCCATTCAGGGGGATGGTGGAGTTTACAGAGCCGGAATCACTCGATCGACTCGTCGTGGATGCTGACGCAGCCCGCAGGCAATATGTGGAGAGCGTGCAGGCATTTCGCGAAGAATACCGCCAGTTCTGTTTTCACTCAGGTATTGATTATGTGCCCCTCGATACGGCCATGCAGTTCGACCGGGCATTGATGGGATATCTTGTCAGCCGCCGCAATCGATTCTGATGCGACTCTGATCTTTGAGCCTCAGGATGGTAGAGATGGGCCTTTCTTTTCTGACGCCGCTGCTGCTGGGTGGGGCGGCGCTTGTTGCCGTGCCGCTGGTACTTCATCTGATCATGCGGCGCAAGCCCGTGAAGCTGGAATTTCCGGCACTGCGGTTTTTGAAGAACAGAGCGGTTGCCAATCGCCGCCGCTTGCGGCTCAACCACCTCTTCTTGCTCCTGCTGCGGATGGCGGCCCTAGCATTCTTGGCGCTGGCGCTGGCCCGTCCGACGTTGCGTGGAGCCGGTTGGCTGGCCGATGGCGAAGGCCCTGTCGCGGCAGTATTTGTTTTTGATACCGCGCCGCGGATGCTCTTGCGCGAGGGCAATCGCACGCGATTGGAACAGGCTGCGTCGATGGCGAAGGTGCTGTTTGAAAAACTGCCTCCGTTGAGCAAGGTAGCTGTGCTCGACACGACGGGTGGCGCGGCTGCCTTTTCTCCGACACTCGCTGCTGCTGCCACGCGGATCGAACGGCTCGCTGCGTCTACGCCGGCGACCTCGCTCTCTGCAGCGATCGCCGAGGGCTTCAAGTTGCTCGATACGTCTGCCCTCGTGCGGCACGAGGTGTATCTGTTTACTGACTGCTCGCAAGGCGCATGGAATGGAACTGCACCTTTGGAGCTTTCTACGTCGCATCCCGACACCAGTCTC
>CAIRDU010000509.1 GCA_903877395.1 uncultured Planctomycetaceae bacterium | reverse complement strand
CCAATCAGCACCTGCCAGATGGCGTCAAAACTCTGGCCGATCTTCTCAAGCCTGCAGGCTATCGGAGTATGTGTATCGGCAAATGGCATCTGGATCACACCGGGCACGGGCATCTGGGTGGCACCGGGCATGGCCCCACCGACCATGGATTTGACTTCGCTTTTCCTGGCAGTCCCAATCCCGGCGCCGAATCGGTGGAAGGGGGCAAGGGCGAACTCGGACAGGCTGCGGCCGCCGTGCAGTGGATTGATACGCATGCCGACTCGCATGCGAAAGAGCCATTTTTTCTCTACGTCGCGTTTGACAGTCCTCATATCCCGCTGGCGGCTTCGCGACAAATGATCGATGCAAACTCCAAGGCGTTTCATCCCCGGTACGCAGCCATGATCGAGTCGCTCGATACGGCTGTCGGGCGAATCCTGAACGCCCTTGATCGCCGCAGCCTGAAAGCCAGTACGCTGGTTCTCTTCACTTCTGATAATGGTGGACTGCACGTGCCTGAGGGGAGCGACCCACCACCCACGTTCAACTCGCCTTTTCGAGCCGGCAAGGGCTTTTTGTTTGAAGGTGGCATCCGCGTGCCACTCATTGCTCGCCTCCCAGGACGGTGCACACAGGGCCTTGTGATCTCGACCCCAGTGGCTATTGGTGACCTCGCGCCAACGCTGTGCCATCTCGCAGGAGTGCCCGCGCCAACGCCCTGCGATTTTCAAGACATCTCGCCACTGCTCACAGCAGGCCCTCTCGTTGAGCCCGCTGGGCCTCTCTTCTGGCACCAGCCGCATTACACGAATCAGGGCGGACGACCTGCGGGCGCAATTCGGGAGGGCAACTGGAAACTAATCGAACACTTCGAAGACGGCAGGCTCGAGCTTTTTGACCTCTTGCAGGATCCTGGCGAGCAGAATGAATTAAGCCATACCGATCCCGCTCGCACGGCTGCCATGCGTGGTCGGCTTGAAGCATGGCGACGAGACATGGGAACGCGAGGCATGCTTGCTAATCCAGATTTTGATTCGACAGCATGGACTGCCTGCTATGCGGCCACAGACCTATCCAATCTCAAGGCTGCCAAGACTGCCGACTTGATGGCCCCGCCGCTGGCCGCCTGGCGAGCGGCGATGGGAGATCGATCGAATGGAAAGCACACCGGCAGCAACAACTTCATTGTGCTGGAGGCCAAGGATGCCACGATCGTCGGCGAAAAGCTTCGGTACGAAAGTGCTCCTGCAAAAGACACGCTGGGCTACTGGGTCAATCCGGCCGACACCGCATCGTGGGATGTGACGCTCCTGTCGCAGGGTCGCTACCGAGTGACCGTGCTGCAGGGGTGCGGAGCAGGAAACGGCGGTTCAACGGTGGCACTAACAATTGAAAATGGCATACAAGAGCCATCATCGCTTGAGTTCACCGTGGAAGAGACCGGTCACTTTCAGCGATTTGTGCCTCGCGATGTGGGCGAACTTTCGCTTGCCGCCGGCCCGAACAGGGTGCTCGTTCGGCCAATCGCCAAGAAGGCCGCGGCCGTGATGGACGTGCGTCGCATCACGCTGGAACGCATCCAATAACAGCACCATTTATTGTGGCTGATCGCACAGCAACGTGATGCCACGCGTGTTGCGGCAAAGGCCGTGCGCTTAGATTTGGTAGTCGCTCTCGGGCGACTGCACTTCCCCGCGTATGCGGAGCTTCGGGCGTTCGAGCACAACGGTCGTGTGTGGATCGACACTGCGAGTCAGCCACACATTGCTGCCAATGACGGAATCGTGGCCAATGCGTGTTGTGCCTCCCAAGACAGTGGCATTGGCGTAAATCACAACCCGATCCTCGATGGTCGGATGCCGCTTGGTGCCTCGCACAAGGTTGCCATCGCCGTCAGTCTGAAACGAGACCGCCCCGAGCGTCACGCCCTGGTAGAGCTTCACGTGGCTGCCGATCTCGCAGGTTTCTCCGATTACAACGCCAGTGCCGTGATCGATAAAAAAGTGGTTGCCGATCGTGGCACCGGGATGGATATCGATGCCCGTCCGCGAGTGCGACCACTCCGCCATCATGCGAGGAATGAGCGGCACCTGAAGCTTGTGCAGGAGATGCGCCAGCCGATGAATTGTGACGGCCTCGAGCCCGGGATAGCAAAAGATCACCTCATCAAGCGTGCGCACAGCTGGGTCGCCGTCGTAGGCGGCCTGCACGTCAGCAGCAAGAATTTTCCGCAGATCCGGAATTTGCTCCAAAAACTCGACGGCCTTGGCTTGGCCCAGCGCCTCGAAGTCGCTCTCCTCAACGCAGTGCGTGAGTGCTTCGGACATACCGTGCGAAACATCGTGGCTTGTTCCGGCCGCATGACTCGCATGACTATGCCGCAGTGCCCGGCCGATCTGCACAGTGAGCTTATCGTGCAAACCGTCTACGAGATCACCTACGTGGTAGGTGACATTCCCCATGTGTAAATTCTCTCGCCGGCGATAGCCGGGGTAGAGGATCTCTTTCAAGTCCTCGCACGCCGCGACAATCGACTCGTAGTTTGGTAACGGGCAATGGCCGAGGTAGTGAATTGTGGGGACTTCTTGATACGTCTCCACAATCCGACGCGTGAGTTCGGGCAACTGCTCCTTGATGCGGACATCTGTGGCCATAGGAATGGATCGTAGAGATGGACTGTCGGCCCAGCAAGCAAAGCACCGTGGACTCCGATAACCCCTTACAGTCGGCCCAAAAGGTCCGCATAATTGAGTGTTCTCTGAATTCCCTCCCCGAAATCTGGCCTCCCCCGAACTCTCGGGAAGGAGGGCAGACTCTGACGGCCGCTAACGGTCCGTTCGGGAGACCTGCTCGCCGCAAGCCGCTAGGGCATCGCCCACGCTCAGGCCGCCGTCGTAAATCGCCCGACCAACAATGCAGCCCATGGCTCCGATTGCAGCCACCTTTCGCAGATCCTCGGCACTTGAAATGCCGCCAGATGCCACCACGGGCAACTGCACAGCACCAATCATCTCGGCGAGGGCCGCGAGATTCGGGCCCGTTAACATGCCATCGGTGGCGATGTCGGTGTAGACGATGCCCGCAAGCGGCAACTGCTCATGCCGCCGAGCCACATCCACAGCGTTCAAGGCACTTGTCTCAAGCCACCCACGCACGGCCACCTTCCCGTCACGCGCATCCAGTCCCAACACCATGCGACCTGGCAGGGCATGGGCCAGTTGTTCGAGCAGGCGAGGCTGTTCAATTGCCACACTCCCCACGACAATCCGCTCGACGCCAGCGGCGGCATAGTCCCTAGCCGTTTCGAGCAGTCGAATTCCGCCACCTACCTGGCAGGGCACGCCAGCCGCTGCGACCATTCGACCGATGATCGCTGCCTGGATCGGTGCCCCGGCTTTTGCACCATCCAGATCGACGATATGCAAACGCCGTGCGCCCTGCGATACAAACCGCTGCACCATCTCGATCGGATCGCTGCCAAAGACCGTTTCCCTCGCATAGTCTCCCTGCAAAAGGCGAACGCATTGACCTCCACGGAGATCGATCGCCGGCCAGAGTTCCATCGCGTTGTCTCCTTACGGCCGCGGCATCTTTCCGCCGCTGTTGTGTGTTAGTCTAAAAACGTTTGCAGTAACCGCATGCCAACCGCCTGGCTCTTTTCGGGATGAAACTGCGTGGCAAAAAGCCGTCCTCGCGACACCGCCGAGCAGAAGCTCCCGCCGTAGTCACTCGTGGCCGCTACGATCGCCGCATCGCGTGGCCGAGCATAGTAGGAATGCACAAAGTAAAAATAGTGACCGTCGCCAACCGACGGCTTTCTCGCATCCCCTTGGCACCACTCGACTGTATTCCATCCCATATGTGGGATCTTCATACCGGCTGGTAATTCAAATCGGGCAACATCGCCGTCCAGAACGCCCAACCCCGAGTGGTGGCCGCCTTCCCAACCGGTTTCAAAAAGCAGTTGCAGTCCCATGCAGATTCCAAAAAAAGGCCGATCAGCTCGTAGGTGCGAGAGAATCGGCTGGACGAGTTCTCGGGCGTGCAACTGTTGCATGGCATCGCCAAAAGAACCGACGCCCGGCAGGACGAGGCGTTTGGCCTCGGCAACCACCTGCGGGCTGTCGGTAATCTGCGTCTGGGCACCAAGCCGTTCAAAAGCCTTCTGAACACTACGCAGGTTGCCGCTGCCGTAATCTATGATCGTCACAATACGGGTCGTCATGAAACGAGTCTAAATCGCTGAAATGCAAAGGCAACGGCCTGCGATCATCCCGGGCAAATCACACCGACGAAACGTGCCCTACCGCGGGCCACCAGATCGTTCTGGATAAATTACCAGTTCGATCCGACGATTACGGGCCCTTCCCGCAGTTGTAGCGTTGGAAACCAACGGATGATTGGCACCGTGCGCCACGAGAAATAATTGTCCCTGCTCCAGCGTTGTGCGGGCCGTAAGGAAATCAAACACAGCCGATGCTCTCGCCGCACTTAACTGATGCGGCGATCCCCACGAAGCGTTCTGTAAGGGCTCGGTGTCGGTGTGCCCCTCGATCCCCACGAAGTGGCCGGGATAGACCCGTTCCAACTCCGTTGAAATTTGCGTCAGGATGGCCGCACCTCCCGGCAAGAGACTGGCTCCGCTGGCTTCAAAGAGTCGCTCCGACTGGATCTCCACTCGCACAACCGTGCCGTCCAACCGCGACTCAACGCCCGGGATCGATAACTGTGCCATTGCAGCCTGCATCGCGGCGGGGCTTTGCATCCCCAGCGGCTGCGCAGGTGGGATCCCCTTACCAGCTGCGATGGGCACACCCCCTGCGGTCGAGCCCCCCGGCATATTGGCCGTGCGGTTCTGCGACAATTGGGAGGATGTGCTTGCCAGTTGATCGCGGAGCGCAGTAATTTCATCCTGCATCAACTGCGTTTCCTGTCGACTGCGAACGAGGTTCGCCTCGAGTTGACCGCTGTCCAGATTGCTCTCGCTGAATGACGGCGTGAGCGACGTCACCGGCTGAGGAAGCGTGTTGGCTGGAGCTGCGACGCCAGGCGGTGGGGTGAGGCTAATCGGGCCACTGCTGGCAGCTGTGCGAAATGGATTGTGCGTGCAGCCCATGGCCATCGCGATACTCGCGATACCAGGAGCCAATGCTGCAGCGACAGAAAGACGCATGAACGAACTCCGGATTGAGATCGCTTGGAGACGACTGTGAATGGAGGGACAATCGCGAGAAAGGGCTGGGGATCGTAGGCGACTTCGGCCCGCTAGACAAGGCCGACCGGGCATTGATCGGTCTCATGTTTTTCCCGTGCATCGGCCCGTTTCGGACAGCTATGGGGCAGAAAAATCGCGAATCATTCGCCAGAAGTAGAGCGTAACGGCGGTGAGCAGCACGACGCTCCCGACGATCGCCGCGAGCTGGATCGGCTCCTCAAATGAAATGGCGGCGATTGTCCAGAGCGGTCGCCAGAACACCACGACGCAGACTGTTGCTAAACACAGGCTCGGACCGTACGGCAATTCGTGTTCACGATGACGGGCCAACTGCACCAAGCCGTGCGCCAAGCCAATAAATGCCGCTAGAAAAAATGCGAGCACGCAGGCCTGCCATCCGAGCCATGCTCCGACCATCGCCATGAGCGTTACATCCCCAAGCCCCATCGCTTCCCGCCCCATCGCCCGCGATGCACCAGCTCGAGTGGCCCAGACGATACCGCCCGATACGGCCACCCCAACCAGCGACGACTGGAGCCCACGGAAGTGATCCGTTCCAAAGATCCACGCCACGAGGATAGCCACAAGCCCCACGCCCAAAATGATGTTTCGAGGTTCAAGCCATCGTCTCTTTTCTATGCCGTATGCAGGGCTTGTGCAGATGCTCCACCACACACAAAAAATCCCGGTTGCGACAAGCAGGCCCACAACCTGTGGGCTGGGTCCCAGCCACTCCCATCCTGACGCACTGCGCAAGCCACCCACACATCCAAGCACATCGCTTTGGACCTGCGGAGATGCAAACGATCGCGGCACCTCCGTGGCGATAGGCAGCAATACATCGGGCGCAAGCCACACGCACACACACCCTGCCAGCACTCCCGGCACGGTAATACAATCGGGAATGATCCGGTGCCGAATATCGATCCATGTGGCGGCGGCCAGCAGCCAACCGAACGCTAGGTGTGCGGCGTATCGTAGCACAAGAGCAGCCGACACCACTTCCGTCGGCCCACCAACCACCGATGTCGGCATCTGGCCGAGTTGGTGAAGCTCCCACCACCAAAGTGCCACCGCAGCCACGATAGCCACACATTCAATCCATCGGGAGGCAGTCTGGCCGGGAGTGACTCTGCCAGCGAGCCTCGCCTCTGAAGGCAGAGTTTTTTGCTCATCTGCATCGTGTTCATAGACAGCCATCCAGCTGAGTACAGTCTGCGTGAGGAGTCTCCCCAGCAGGCCGCCGACAACGACAGCCACAATCGCACCCCACAGACTTCCCAGCGAAGCTACTGTCATGGTGACGGTCTCTGCGAGCCAGGCCGAGTGGGTCGGGAATCAAACCAGATCGCGACCTTCTGAGCAACATCCTCTGCGGTTTGCTCGGCTGTGTCTATGATGAAATCCGCACACTCTTGGTAGAGCGGGTCTCGAGCGATCAGTGCCGCATCGACCTCGGCCAAGGGATCAGTTCCGTTGAGGGCAGGGCGGCGAACGCTCGTCATGGGATCAGATGCCAGCCTCAACCGCACCACATCGGCTGGTGCGGCGAGCCACACGACCGCACCTCCCCGAGTGCGCAGGAGGTCGCGGTTGCGGGGTTGCAGCACAACGCCTCCACCCGTAGCCAACACCCCGGAAAAGCTGGCTAGCACCGTCTCCAGCACAGCCGACTCCTCCTCGCGAAAAAACGCTTCGCCTCGCGATCGCACCATGCTTGCGATCGAACAGCCAAACCTCTCTTCGAGTACGCTATCGGTATCCACCCACGGGCAGTTCATCGCCGCAGAAAGAATTGCCGCGACAGTCGACTTGCCCGTGCATCTGTAGCCGATGAGTGTGATGATGGGCATCATGAATATGATGATAGACCCTCAGCAATAATTTTGAGGAGACGTCGCTGTCATTCTGGATTTCTGGCTGACGCCGTTGCCCGCTTGAGGCTGTCCCGCATCACTCCTGCGGGGGCGGCTTGATCATGCCAGATCCTAAACTGAATCGCGGCCTGACGCACAAACATGTCGACCCCTGTCACAATGCGGCAGCCGATCGCGCGGGCTTCTTTAATAAAAAGCGTGTTCTCTGGATTG
>CAIRDU010000508.1 GCA_903877395.1 uncultured Planctomycetaceae bacterium | reverse complement strand
GCGTCAGTCGGCATGCACGTCGAAGTTGGCCAACTCCTTGGGCAGGCTATCGAGAACATCGGAGAGGCTTCGCACAAGTTCCGGCCATGCTTTAGCTCAACCAAGCCGCCCTATCAAGCCGCCCTATCAACACGCCCTATCAACACGCCCAACATCTTCGCTGACTTGCCGACGAACGTGCCTTCAGAGATTTTCACGACTCTGCTCTCGGCTTCTCATGTCCGTGTCGAGCGGATCGTCTCTCACGGCCACTGTTCGCCCGAGGCCTTCTGGTATGACCAAGATCAGGCTGAGTGGGTGATCTTGCTCAAAGGGGCGGCCCGGATTCAGTTCGAGGACCTGGAAATCGAAATGGGCCCCGGTTCTTTTCTGGAGATTGCGGCCCACCAGAAGCACCGCGTGAACTGGACTACCCCCGACGAGCCTACTGTCTGGCTGGCGGTCTTCTATGGCGAGAAAGCCTGAGAAACACTCGCTGCCGTCATTCATGGGGGCAGGTCACCCCCCTGCCTCGCAATCTGCCGCGCCCATGCCTGTCGTGTGTCTGGATCCTCGGCGTCGCGGATCGACTCAATGACCGCGGCATCGAGACCACAAATGGCATGGGTCATGGTCGGCAGGCAGAGGCCGACGCCCCGACGTAACCACAGCCCGCGTCCCTGTCCGTTCAAACGAATCATAATGGCGTTTTCTATCTCGAAGAAATGCGTTCACAATAAATAAACGATCAGCCCTGCGGCAAGGCTGCACACATGCGGGCAGTCGGGGCCAGTTTTCGCCGGCCCCGACTGCTTCCGACAACCGCTGCTGCACCTCACGCCGCTAACTACTTGCCCGTCGGGGGCAGGATCACCGCGTCGATAACATGGATCACACCGTTGCTCGTGAGGATGTCGGTCTTCACAACCTTGGCGCTGTCGATCATCACTGTGCCACCCTCGACTTTGACCTTGACCTTGGAACCCTGCACCGTCGGGGCCTCGGTGAGCTTGACGACGTCGGCTGCCATCACCTTGCCCGGTACCACATGATACGTGAGCACGGCGACGAGCTTTTCCTTGTTCTCCGGCTTGAGCAGCATCTCGACCGTGCCCGCGGGCAGCTTGGCGAATGCATCGTCGGTGGGGGCGAAGACCGTGAACGGCCCAGCTCCCTTGAGGGTTTCGACTAGGCCGGCGGCTTGCACAGCGGCCACCAGAGTCTTGAAGCTACCGGCGGCAACGGCGGTGTCGACGATGTCCTTTGCCTCGGCATTGAAGGCCACAGTATGGGCCTTCGCCTTAGCCTTTGGGGCGGCGGCTAACGGACACTCGTCGGCCACGGCCACTGTGGCAAGCGGCAGGATGAAAGCGGCCCCGAGGGCTAGGTGAAACAATGAGCAACGCATGAGGATTTCCTTTGAGAAGTGGTGAATGCCAAACCATCGGAACCACAGGGCCCCGACTGTGAGGGATTCGTAGGCGGTCCGCGATCGGATGCATGAACATTTTGACGAGGAACAATACACCGCTAAATTTGTGTGGAAAAAGTCATCCATGCCCTGCCGGCCATGAAGGCCATGAAGGCATCTTCCACGTGCAAAATATCGGCTTTGTCAGAGCGTTACGCACCCGGAACCACGCTCTGCGGTGCAGCCAGAACGTTATCCACGGCCTGCGGGCCGCGAAGGGCGTCGCGATGGGCCCGGCCGGCGGCGCGAATGGCGTCGTGGATCTCTCGCCGTTTGAGTTTCTCGATCGGCTCGCGGATCTTGTGCCGCCGCCGCGGAAGCATCGGCGCCGGTCCGCGAGGCCGCCACGATGTCGCCAAGCACTTCGGCGACGGGCAGGTCAGCGGGCAGGAGTGTGCGGGTGGATGCAGGCATGAGCTGGTTTGTATCGAAGAGCCTACCCGGAAGTGGCCGCTGGGCTCGCTGCATGCCCGTCAAAAAAATGCGGTCGCCGGAACGCGAGTCAGGCTCTTAGAATGCCGGAGCAATGACCCATCACGCTTCGCTACGGAAAGGGATTTTCATGCGGTCTACTCTTCTTCGCGGGGTGGTGCTCAGCATGATCGTCGTCGGCATCGCGGCAGCCGACGACTGGCCGCAGTTTCGAGGCGGTACGGCGCAGAGCGTGGCTCCGCTCGCCAAGGTGCCGACGGCCTGGAGCAATACCGACCATCTGGCTTGGCGGACCGCCATCCCTGGTGCCGGCTGGTCGCAGCCGATCGTCTCCGGTGGGCGGATCTTTCTCACCACGGCGGTTGGCCCCAAGGCAGACAAGCCCAGCGGCATGAGTGGCGTGATGTCGTTCTCGACCTGGGGCATGGCATCGGCGCCCAAGGATCCGGTGCAGTGGCGGGTGCTCTGCCTGGATCCAGCTGACGGAAAATGTCTCTGGTCGAAGACGGTCATCGAGGCGGTGCCGAAATTCGGTAAGCACGCATCCAACACCTACGCCACGGAAACCCCCTGCTCTTCGGACGATACTGTCTTCGCCTTCTTCGGCGGCACCGGCACGCTCGTGGCCCTCGATCGGGAGGGGAATGAACGCTGGCGGCGAAATTTCGGCCCGCAGCCGATCACGAACCAGTTCGGCACCGGTTCGTCGCCCGTGCTTTTCCGTGACCCACTCGGCACTGGGGCGGGTGATCACCTCCTCGTGCAACTCTACAACGACGACTCGGCCCGACTGCATTGCCTCGACCCGAAGACCGGCACTGACATCTGGACGGCGGACCGCGACAAGGGCACTGCGTGGAGCACACCCGTCATCTGGAACAACAGCGGCAACGTGGAGGTTGTGACGGCGGGGCAGGCCTCGGTGATCGCTTACGCGCTCAACGACGGGAGGGAACGCTGGCGGCTCGGCGGACTCGATATATCCTTCGCCTGTTCCGTCGTGGCGGACGCCGAGGGCGTCTACTTCGGCACCTCGAGCCCCGGCAACAAGGCGCCTGTCTATGCGATTGCGCGTGGTCACCTTGGTGATTTAACGCCACCCAAGGGGCAGGCCGCGACGGCGGCAGTGCTCTGGTCGAAGAACAAGAGCGGCGCGGGGATGCCGTCGCCTGTGGTCGTCGGCGACCTGCTCTACTTCTTCGGCGACAAGGCGGTCTGCTACGACAAGCGGACCGGCGTGGAAAAATACCGCAAGCGGATGCCGGGCGGCACCACGGCCGTCGGCTGTCCGCTCGTCATTGGCAACCGCATCTACGTGGTCAACGAACGCGGAAAAACGGTCGTGCTGGAGGCGGGCCCTGAGTTCAAGATTCTGGGAGAATCCTCGGTGGGCAGCGATGACGAGGTGTTCTGGGCCACGCCGGCCGTGGCCGGCGACTCGCTGCTGATCCGCTCCTCCGACGCCGTCTACTGCATCCGGTAGAAAATATTGACCGGGCCTGACTGCTGGGGGACAATCATGCTCGGTCGTTCGTGCTTTTGCCGCCTCAGTTCGTCAGGCGGCCCCGCCAATGCCCAGACACCCTCACGAGGACAACGCCATGGATCCCTCCCCCAAATCGGCCGTTCGTCAACCGTCCAACGCTTGCGGAAGTGCCGTTGACCGGGCTATCCTTATCCTTTGCTGCAGGGCTGATCGTCTGGTAGATCACCTGCCGGGATGACTGTCAACGTTTGGGATACTCAGAGGAGGCTTGTCTTGAAACACTCGCTCTTTCTGCGGATGGCCAGTGGTGATCAGTCGGCCGTGTCGGAGTGCATCTCCCGGTACGGCGGGCTTGTCTGGACGCTCGCGCGGCGACGATTGGCGAGTCGGGAGGACGTCGAGGACGTGGTACAGGAAGTGTTCGTGGATTTGTGGAAGTCGGCCGACCGATTCGACCCTCTGATGGGAGAGGAGATCACTTTCGTAGCGATGATCGCCAGACGACGCGTCATCGACAGTCTTCGCCGGAGGACGGGTCTGAGCCAAACGGAATCGATCCACCAGACAGGGGTCGACTCCATGGTCGATCCCGCCGGTGATGTGTCGGTCGGGCAAGGGCTGGAACTGGGCGAGGATGCCAAGCTCGCCGACGCGCATCTCGGACAACTCAAGCCCGATGAGCAGCGGGTGCTTCGGCTTTCGATCTACGACAGCCTTTCGCACGCGGCGATTGCCGATCGCACGGGCCTGCCATTGGGCACTGTTAAGTCGCACATCCGCCGCGGGCTCGACAGCCTTCGAGACAAGCTGGCCAAACGCGACGCAGCCCGCCACGGCCGATTGACGGCCGGAGGGAGCGATCGATGAGCAGCAACCACGAAATAACTGACGACGCTCCCTGGGAGGCAGCCCCGGAAATGGCCTCGAACGACTGGGAACTCGCCGCCGCGGCGATCGAGCTGGCACTGCTTGGCCGTGCCGGCGGCTCACTGCCGCCACTCCCCTCCGAACTCGCCAAAAGAATCAGGCGCGACGCGCCGGCACACCTGCCGCGGATCAGCGTCATCCAGCCCAAGCCCGACGTGCAGAGGCGTGGTAGAGGGACTGCCGCTCGCTCACGTCTTGCGATGGCGGGCTGGTGGATGGCTGCCTGCCTGGCCGGGGTGCTCCTCTGGCAGTGGAGCGCGGCGCCGCGGATCGCGGCACCTCCGCTCGATGGTGGGGCCCCGCCGACCCTGGCAGAGCGCCGCGAAAAGCTGCTAGCCAACGATCCCGAGCCAGTGACAGTTGCGTGGAAAAAGGCAGGGGACGATCCGACGATTAACTCTGGCAAGGACGACGCAAAAACGGCCGGAGATCTGGGGGACGTGGTCTGGAGCCAGGCAACGCAAGAGGGATTCATGCGGTTTCGGGGCCTGGAGGCCAATGACCCGACCGTCTCCCAGTATCAACTCTGGATCTTCGATGCGCAGCGGGACGAGGCCTATCCCGTTGATGGCGGTGTGTTCGACGTGCCGGTGCAGGGCGCTGGCGACATCGTCGTTCAAATCGATCCGCGGCTCACGGTCAGCCGGGCCACGGCGTTCGCCGTCACCGTGGAGAAGCCCGGCGGCGTGGTTGTCTCGAGCCGCAAGCGACTGCCGCTGTTGGCCGCGGTGCCGTCTCGTTGATGTGGTTGAAGACGTCGGGCTGCGCCTGCTCGAGATCCTTCAGTCGCTTAGCCTGGTCAATCCGAGGGCCGCCGTACTTCTTCTTCCATCTGTAGTACGTCTGCTCCGTCACACCGATCTTCTTGACCGCCTCGGCGACGGTTTTGCCTCTCCCCACATCGGCCTCAACACTCGCAGCTTGGGGATGATCTGCTCGGCCAGTTCTTTCATTCCGCGTGGCATTGAATGCCCTTCTTTGGTTGTGACACCACCAGACTCACTCTCTGGAAGTGGTGCCGTTGAGGAGGGGCAGGTCACTTTATCGGCCGCTCAACGCTGGTTCATCCATTGCGAAAGTGCCGTTGACCGGGCGATCCTCTCCTCTCCTCGGCAGGTTGCCGCCGGGCACATCGTTGAAATGATCGCGACGCCGACCGCCGAAGATCAACTGTTGCAACTCAATCATCACGCTCAGCAGCGCGGGGACGAATACCAGCGTCACCGCCGTGGAGATGAGCAAACCGCCGAGCAGCACCGCGCCGATGCCGCGATACAGTTCACTGCCGGCACCAGGCGCGAGCACCAGGGGTAACAAACCGACCAGGCCGCCGATTGTAGTCATGAAGATCGGGCGGATACGGGTTCGCACGCTTTCAATCACCGCGTCGCTGATGCTCATGTGATCATCGTGAAAGTGAATCAACGATTGCTCGACGATCAGAATCGGGTTATTCACGACGGTGCCGACCAGCATGATGAAGCCGAGCATTGTGAGCACATCGAGCGGCTGCAGCACCCACATGTTGAGCAGCCACAGGCCGGCAAAACCACCCACGGCACCGAGTGGCACCGTCATGATCACCACGAAGGGATAAACCCACGATTCAAACGTCGCAGCCATCAGCAAGTACGTGATAACAATGGCGAGCACGAGATTCCACCGCAGCGACTGCCAAGTGCTGCGCAGTTTATCAGCCGTTCCTTCCAGACTAATGCGATAGCCCCCCTTCAACCGGCCGCTGGCTTGCAACGGCTGAATCACCTGCTTAGTGATCATGTCCATCGCGAGTTCGAGCGGCATTTCCGGGGGCGGGCTCACTTCGAGTGTGATAGCCCGTTGCCGCGTGCGGTGATTCACCTGTTCCGGGCCTGGTTCCAAGCGGATATCAGCGAGGGCTTCGAGCGGCACCAGTTGGCCACTCGGAGTCGCAATCGGCACAGTTTGCAGGCTCTGTTCGCTATTGGCGAAGCGATCTTCGCCGACGATCCGCAGGTCGATCTTGTCGCCACCTTTGTAATAGTCTGTGGCATACGCACCATCGACGAGAGCGTCGACCGCGTAACCAAGTTCTTGCGCCGACATGCGCAGGTCAGCCGCTTGTTCAAACTTCGGATAGATCCGCATTTCTGGATTCGCCAGGTCCAAACTGGGCGTGGGCCGAATTTGTGCGGCCGGCATCAGGCCGGGTGCACCGGGCGAACCTTTCAACTGCCCAAAGATCTGGCCGCCGAACGCAACCAATTGGTTGATATCCGGCCCGGTAATTTCAATATCGACCGTGCGCCCGCCGGTAAGTCCTTGTTCAAACAAACTTGCCTGTTTGGCAATCAAAAAAGTGCCGGGAAGCTTGTCGCCCACTTTTTGAATGACGCCGACGAGATCTTTCGCGCGAGTGGGATCGAGCGCTCTCGCTCCGATAAAGACCTGGCGATTTCGGGCCACGAAAAAGAAATCGTCGATTACCAGTTTCTTGCCACTGATGACGTCGGGATCCGTCGCCTCGACATCCCAAAACGGCCGTAATTCCTCTTCCACCAGGTTGCCCATTTTCAGCAAGTGGTCGAGGTTGTAGCCCGGCGGCGGAATGATGATGCCGAAGACCAGATTGCGATCGCCGCTCGGCAAATACTCCACCTTCGGCAACAGCATCCAAGTGAGCACGCACGAGGCAGCCACCACACCACACACGACGATGATCCGCGGCAACAGGCCGACCTGGAGTGTGCGGTTGACCCCGATCAACAGTGCGACCATCCATTCGGCGACCCGATCTGCCACTCCCAAGATCATGCGAATCGGCAGCATCAGCAGGTCGACGATTCCCCCCATCCAGGAGCGGCGTTCTCGGCGTGGGTTCGCCTCGGTCAGAATGACATTCCCCTCGCTGTCACGCTTGTGTTTTTTCAGGATGCGCATCGCTGCCGTTGGCACCACCGCCACGGCGACGAGCATCGAAAGGGCCACCGCCGCCGAAATCGAGATCGCAATATCGCGAAATAACTGCCCGGCTTCTTCGCGAATGAAGAGGACCGGAATAAACACGGCGAGGTTTGCCAACGTAGCGTTGAGCAGCGCTCCCCACACTTCGCCGGCCCCGTTGACCGCGGCCGTTTCCGGATCTTCGCCCCGCTGATGGCGACGGAAAATGTTTTCGAGCATGACAATCGCGTTGTCGACGAGCATGCCGACCGCAAAGGCCAAGCCGCCGAGCGCGGGGACGTTCAACGAGCGACCGAGCGCCGCCATAACGAGAAAGGCACCGACGGTGCTGATGATGATGTGCGCGAAAATGATCACGGTCGACCAGCCGCTGCGGAGAAAGACCAGCAGCGTTACAAACGTGAAAATACCCCCCCAGAATAAGTTGTCGCTGACGAGGTTCATGGCCGAGTAGATGTAATCGGTCTCGTCGTAAACCTGCACCAACTGCAATTCGTTGTTGCGCAGAATGTCTTCATTCAAATCTTTCGTGGCGGCGCGAACTCCCTTCATCACATCGAGCACGTTTTCCCCAACGCCACGCTGCACGTTGATGGCAATGCTCGTCGTGCCGAATCGCTTCACGATGCCGTCGGGCTTTTTGTAGCCCTCCACCACTTTCGCAATATCGCGAACGTACACGGGAACGCCGTCGCGGCGGGCAACGATCGCGTTCTCGACTTGTTCCGGCGAGCGAAACTGCCCCAGCGTCCGAACAACATACCGGCGTTTTCCTTCCCAATAGTCACCGCCCGATGTGTCTTCGTTCTGGCCTCGTAAAGCGAGTCGAATGTCGTTAATCGTCAGACCACGGGCCGCGAGATGCTCGGGATTGACGACTACCTGCAGCTCTTCCTCGCGGCCGCCAAGCACGTTGGCGTTCGAAACTCCATCGACTCGCTCGAGAGCCGATTCGATGGAATCTTCCGCAAACTTGCGGAGCGTGGTGACGTCACGATCCTTCGGCATCCAGGCCTTGATGCGTGGCTCTCTTTCGGCCAACTCTTTCAGCCGGTGCATCATCAGCCCTTCGTTTTTTGTGGAATACACCTTATCCAGGATGGGCTTGAGATCCGGGTTCTTCCCGACAAACTTGTCCTTTTCAGCGCGCGTCGGCACGCGCTCACCAAGGATCAACCAGGCAATGGGCCGATTCGCAGCGTTCGAGGTATTGATCACAGGCTCGTCAACATCTTCGGGATAGCTGGCGACCTGCGAGAGCTTGGTGTTGACCTTGAGCAGCGCTTCACTAACGTCGATGCCGACGGGAAACTCCAGCGTGATCCGCCCCATCGAGTCCATGCTTTCGGAAGTCATCTTCCGCACGCCTTCGACGCTCTTCAGTTGCTCCTCCTGCTCGTGGATGATCTGTTTTTCCACTTCTTCCGGGCTGGCGCCGGGCCATGCCGTTTCGATGGTCAGCGTGGGAACTTCCACTTCCGGCGTGAGCTGCATCGGCATCGTGAAGACCGACAGAATGCCGAACATCAAGAGCAGGATCACGCCCACTGTGACTTTCACCGGGTTATGCACAAAAAGCGAAATCAAATTCATAATCGAGTCTCTCGTCACGGGCAGGCGACGGTGAGTTATCTTAGGCAGGTGATCGGCAGATGCTGAAAAACAGATTTACGGAAAGCTGATCTGAATTGGCTCAGCGCAAACTTCCATACCGGGGCGGAGGCGTTCATTTCCTTCAACAACGACAATGTCGCCTGCATTGAGTTCATTCGCGCCCACACTAACCCAGTGGCCTTGCGCGACGCCCAGCGTCACAGGTACAGGCCGCACGGTGCTTTTGCCGCCGGCGGTGTCGACAACATAAATCACGGGAGTGCGACCACCGATGGAGATGGCATCTTTGGGAACGATCGGGAGCGGCTTCGCATCGCCGACGGGAAGCGTCACGCGTGCGAACATGCCGGCCTTGAGAAGCGGCCCGCGCTCGTCCACAACGTTTTCGACGCGGACTTTCACGGGAAAGGTGCGAGCTCGCGCGTCGGCTTGGGGATTGATGATCGCTACTTTACCCACGAAGCGCTGGCCGTGCAGTGCGTGGACTTCGACATTGCCCATCACGCCAGGCGTGAGCTTGGTGACATAATCTTCGAGCACTGCGATTTCGACATCGACGCTGCCGAGTTCGGCGATTTCGGCAGCTTTGTCGCCTTGCATCAGCCACTGGCCCACTTCGGTGAACTCCGCCGTGACCCAACCGTCGAAGGGCGCGAACATGGTATGGCGATCGAATTGTTCGCTGATGCGTTCAACTTCGGCTTGTTGAACCGCGACGCGGGCCCGCCATTGTTCGCGCTTTTGTTCCCAAGAAGTTCCGGTCAGCAAACGCAAGACTGCGGTCGCATTATTCTCGGTCGCGAGCGATTGCTGCTCAAGACTCAACGCTTCTTCGAGGGCTTCTTTGGTGATGGCGTTGGCTAATTGCTTCGCGCGTTCGGCCTTAGCATGTTGAAAGCGATGATTGGCTTCGGCAATGGCCACTTGAGCTTTTGCCTGCGCGATTTCATCTTGCAGCGAGTTCTCCATTTCGGCGAGAGCTGCCTTGCGAACTTCAAGCTCGGCTTCGGCGGCCCGCTTCTCAGCGCCAATGATGCCGCGGCGGAGATGCGCGATGGGTGCACCCTTTTTTACGAAGTCGCCTTCGTTGACGAGGTATTCTTCCACCCGGCCTGGTGCAGCGCTGCCGACAACGCTTTTGCGCAAGGGCATGACCGTGCCAACGAAGCTCTTGGGTTCGTCGAGCGTTTCTACGCGCGCGGTGGCGACAAACACGCGCGGCGCTGGAGGAGCGACGGGGCCTTTTGGCGGTTGCGCAAAGAGCGGCGATGTGATGCTGAAGAGAAGCGTGAATGTGATTGCGATGTTGCGATTCATGAGACTGTCTCCAGAGCGGCAAGCCCCTGGTTGATGTTCTTTTGCACG